>NZ_FNQE01000014.1 GCF_900107485.1 Proteiniborus ethanoligenes | reverse complement strand
ATAGTACGCAATATCAATTCTATTACTAATTTAAATACTTTAGGTCATATTACACTTTTATCCTTGGCTCTTGCGGCTATTGCTGATAATCAAAAGGATAAAATTAGGTCCTTAACTAAGTTTAAAAAAGCTTCATAGTAATTTCAGAGCCTACTCTTTTGGTTTTTAGAATTCAGAAATACCAACCTTAGCTTTGCTATGCACTTTTTGTTTTATTTTCTTTTAAAATTTCCATTTTCAAGACAAAACCTATTATTTTATGTCTGTTCTAGATGAGTATATATTTGATATTTAATTTTAAAGTTTCTCTAGTCAAATTTTATTAATTATGCTCATCTCTATTAAAGGTAAAAATTATTTGTATATTGATAGAAATATTTTTTTAGCAGAATGTAAAGGTAGTCTTTATCCAGTTTATGTTTATTGACGTTTTGAATCCATACAGGATTTGATGATATGCTTAAAAGACATTTAGTAAGGTAGAATTCGATTATTTTATCATCAGATAGATTTTCTATCTTTACCTTTTCGTTAAGACATTTAATTGCATATCTTGATATTGCTGCAACAGTTTTTTCAAGTCTTTGAGAGTATGGTGTATAATTTAGAGTGCTTTCTAAAGAGATTGAATAAAATTTGGGAACATTTACTGTCAACATGGCAAATCACCTCCGTTGATTGTTTTATGTATATTATTAAATGAATAATTAAGAAATCAAGTGTTTTTTAGAACTAACGAGAACTTTTTATTATTTGGTATGCTTATTTAATCTTGGTAAGATAGATGAGGGTATGAGCAATAAAGGAATTTTTGTAATTCAGGATATTATTGTTCATACCTTCTTGTGGAGCCATAATTTATATGGGATGTAGGAACTACAACAAAGTGGGTAATGCAATATAAAAAACTTGAAATAGTTTTAAAGTAACTTGTATCATACCTCAGATAATTCTTTATGGAGGTATGTAAGACATGAATATAAAGGTGCTTAAAGTTGCGGGAGACAGCAATATCAATGCTGTTGTAGATGTAGCATTAGAAGAGATAAAGCAAAACTTGGCTGTAAATATCGATTGTATCGGCATGAAGGCCGGCTATCAGACGGTAAAAGTTTTAATTTCGTTTACGGAAAGGTTAGTTAAGATGGGCTACAAATTTTATATAAGACCTTTTTATGTAAAGGTAGACACAGTAACCCATGAAAATGATGCTGTCGCTAAGACAGCCATACGCTGGACTATAATTGCAAAAAAGAAATAGTATAGTTCTTGTAGTTACAATTAAGACGTGGTAACATGAAGGCATATTGCTGAAAGGGGCACACCTTTCTTATACTGCATATAGAGATATAAGGGGGATGTGCTTTTTGTTTATAAATTAGGGGTAGAAGGTAAAAATAAAGGCACAAATAAATATCTGCTAATGGCATAGGGATAGGTGAATGAAAGAATCAGTGTTAGATTCATAAGAATAGGAGTATATTGAAACAAAACTTATTTATCTTGCCCTAAGAGCCAACTGACACTTACATTTAATACTTGAGATAAGGCTACTAGTTCGATATCGGTTATAATCCTTTTCTTCTGTTCGAGTTTTGAAATACTTGCTCTATCCACATAGACTGCCAATGTCTCAAGTTTTACTGACAGTTCCTGCTGTGTCATATTATTTTTTAACCTTGCAATTTTAATTCTAGAGCCCGCAATATTGCGCTCTTCGGAATCTAATATTAATTTCATAATATACCATCCTTTGTTCTTTATTGGAACACTTGTATTTTATCCAAGGTTGTGCAATAATATGTTCTAATAAAGAACAATCAGAAAATTTGGGGGCTAATTGTAATGTATAAGGTAAGATATGGAACTAAGGAGATAATTCGAATCGTTTTGAATCATGAAAATAAGATTCAGTACAGCAACATTAATAATGGAGAAGCCTATAATTACCTCAAAAAATTGCATATTTTAGATAGGCTATCTAAAAATTCATATGTTCAATATAATTATGGCAAGCATTGGGTGACCATTAATAAAATTATTATTGCCAACCAAAAGTATTATGTAATTACCATTGATTCAAGTAACTATAAATGCAATAGATGCAGTAAAGTATTAGTAGATTCAGTTACAGGATTATACAACAGAAACTATTGGAAACAGATTAACAATGGCTCGATATATCATCATCCTTATAGCAAAAAAGATTTCTCTCTAATATTCATCGATATAGATAACTTAAAAGAAATTAATGATTCTTTTGGACATTTAATAGGTGATAAGGCAATTGAAATAGTAGGACAGGCGATTAAAAATAGTATAAGAAAAGAGGATTTAGGGATAAGGTATGGGGGCGACGAATTCATTATTTTACTTTTTAATCAGCATAAAAAGGCAGCGAAAAGAGTAACAGAGAGAATTAGGAGAGAGATTCATAAACTAGCAGTAGAACAAGGGCTGAATATTCAAATCAGTGCGGGAATAGCCTGCACTGATTGTTTAGTAGATTTGGAGGATATGACAAAAATGGCAGATAAAAATTTATATAGAGAAAAGAAAACGAAGAAAGAACAAAAAGAACAGAATAATAAAGTTAATAATTTAGCAAAGGAGATTAGAGAAATAAGAGATGAACTAAACAGAAAAATTGATGGAAAGAGCAAAATATTTACTGGTACAGAGATATTAGAACTAAGTCAGAAGTTAGATAAACTTATTGTAAATTATTTAGAAAAGGAGTAATATGCTTTATTCATCTTATTTTTTTGTCGCATGAAAACCCACCAAAGCCCTTGTACCTTAAGCCTTTACCCTAATTTCACTAATATACATAATTATAGGGTTAAGGGATTAAGGATATAGTGTTAAGGGTGTAAAAAGTAAACTTGACATAGGGATATTATAGTAATTACAATATAAATCCAAATCCGATATCAGGTTTTGTCATAGCATCTTTTCTTTGGGGAACTGTCTACTTTTTTAGTAGGCAGTTTTTTTAAATGACAAATTTAAAACAGCATGGCTAGCAAAGGGGAAATAAAAAAATTCTTTAAAACATACAAAATAGGACTAAAGACCTATACAAAATCGATTCTGCCTATTTTTCATGTGTTATGCTCAAAAATAGAAGGGGAGAAAAACGAGATATGGATTATTAAAGAAGGTTTTTAAAATCTTGTAAATCACCTTACTTTTTAAAAACATGTGTTATGTTCAATAATAGAGGGTCGGAAAAGGAGATGATTCTATGGTAAGGATTAGGGCACCAAGTACCAAAGAAGTAAAAGAGGCATTTTGCCGAATGCCCCTTTTACAGTGGAAATTTATAAAAATAAATTTATTAATAAGTATTATATCAAAAAGCAAGGGAGAAATGAAATATGAAAAAAATAATCAATCGTAAAGTTTATAATACAGAAACGGCGGAATTATTGGGCAAATACTGGAATGGTCTTGGCAATGATGACTTTAATTATTTGCATGAAGAATTATATATAACCAAAAAAGGTAGTATGTTCCTATGTTATTCAGGTGGTGCCTTATCAAAGTATGGAGAGTCAGGTTATGGATGTGGATGGGGGACCGAAGGTATTATTCCTTTAGAACCAGAGGAAGCATATGAATGGCTTGAAAAAAATGATTGCCATGAAGCAATTGAGAAGTATTTTGCAGATAAATTAGAAGAAGCATAATAAATTTAATGTAAAAGTGGATTAGAAAACATTTTGTGAGGAATGACTGGGTGCTCCACTAGTGGAGCACTTCCAGCATAATAAAAAAAGGAAATATGAATTCAATATTAAAAATAAAAGGAGAGATGAACCATGAGACAATTAGAAATGGTAATTAGTGCTGAAAATAAAAAGGCGGTTAAGAATAGAACAAGTAAAAGACTAATCAAAGTCAATTATCTTCTATCTGAAGATGGCAGAGAGGTGGAACTGTATAGTGTTGTTAGCAAAGGCATGCTCCAAAGTATTCAAGTTGTAGCAGGCAATGATGAAATTGCATATTTGGAAGAATGTAAATACGATAAAGACTGCTATAATATAGGGTTTTACTGCATTAAAGAATTTATGAATTCAATGGGTGAATTCGAAGTTACCGGCATACCAACAGAATACTACGATTATGATGAAGAATGTAGGTGCTGTACAGGGAATCTAGTCATTAAGTTCTTTAGTAAACCCATGACATTTGAAGAATTATTATCATGGGAAAGAAATAGACAAACAAGACTAAAGCAAGACGAAGGAAATATATTGCAAGACTATTGTTTGAAGAAGTTTGAATGGAACAAAGAAATGATAATTTGGACAAAAGAATATGGAAGCAATAGTTTAAAGAACCTTTCAAATACAACAAGTCAAGCAGATATTTTATATATATACGAAAGGGCTCAGAGGGAACTGCCAGGTTTTGAAATTATTCCGAGAGAATGGTTTGAGTATAAGGTCCTTAATACAGGAGCAATTAACATACCAAACATTGATGCAATCGAAGCAGAAATTCAGGAGTATAGAAAGCAAGGATATGATGCATCAATTAAGAACTTAATAAATGATGAAGAAGATAAGCCGATTTCTGTAATATTTATTGAAAACTATCTAGGGAAAAACACACTGATGAAGCGTATAGATGAATTAATTTAAAATATAGTAAAGAAAATAAAAGACCCTAGTAAAAGAAAAGCAGAAGGCAGCATTAGGTAAAATGCACCTTCTGCAAACAAAATATGTACTTAATAAAAACATCTATAACAAATTATACAATAAAGTTGAGAAAAGTAAATAATTATAGGCGGAACCCCACAGTGGCAGCATATGCGTAAAAGTTGTTTTTCTTAATAGTAATTCGGTTACAACAGGGTTTAGAATGCTTGAGCAAAATAGTAGCCAATTTACAGATGAGCATCTTGTAAGTTAAAGAAACTAAAAAGTAATAAATGCACTTTCATAAGATAATTGCTACATAGCATTTCTCTTATGAGAGGCTAATAAATGGACCAGATATTATTAAAGAAAATTTTGGATTTTATATTTAATAAAGCGAAAAAACTCTAATGAAAACTTGATTATATCCGCTTGATAGATAAAATGTTAAAAACCAAAGGAAATTATTAACTTCAAACAAAGGAGAGATGTATTATGAACAATATTTTTTCAAAATCTAGTATTTCTTTTATGGTTATTAAAAAACATTTTGAATACAATTCTAATAGAATAGATGATTGTTTCAAAAAGAATGGAAGGTATCCAACATTTACGGTAAAGCCTATATATGATGACTTTAGAAACTATTTACTAAATTTAGGGAATGTACCATATTCTTTGTCTACTCCATATAGGGAAATCGCAAAATATGCAGGTGAAAATGATAGGGAATATTTAAATAATATTATTAAGAATTATGCTAATATCCGATTAGCAGGTGGCTTTGTAAAATATTTAAACAGCAACAGTGCAGAAAAGGTGCTGGGTAAGTTTTTAGTATATTATGGCGAAGTACTCTCAAACAAGGTTGTTGATTATGATGGAATTAAAAGTGAATACTTCTATAGATTGAATAGTGGAAGACTCAATTTTGTTGACGACAGTGATAGCGATATTGATTTGGTTAATAATTTTATTATTAGAAATAGAAATGAAAAAGATAATGATGGTAAATCAGATTATATTACTACATCTTTCTATTTGGCTGTAAAATTTAAACCAGGACTGATAATAGGAACACAATTGGGCGACTATGTTATTAATAAAGATGATAATAGTAAGCATAAATTTCATATAGATTTATCCGACTTGATGAAAGAAAGAGCACGCAGTATAGAATCTATTTATTACTATACATCTGGCGATATTGAGTTGAAAATGGATAATCATAATATTAAAGAAATTAAAGAGATTGAACCATCATTTCAAAATATAAAAATCAATAGACTTTATTGCTGATAATTGATAAGTAGTCCAAATAAAAGCACACTCCTTAAGAGATGTGCTTTTATTATAACAAATTAATGGTCGATAAAATGCCGTAATTCTGTTGAGGATTATAAAGATATGTCGTAAAATGGAATTAACAGTATTTGGACAAAGGGTGATATCTGTGAAAAAAGAATCTAGAGATATAAAGAAAATGACAAATGTAGAAGATATAATAGAAGCCCATAAAAGAGCGATAAAATTGGTACCTGTAAATTGGAAGGGCAGAGAATTAAAAATACCTGTTTATTATAGCATGAATGCTGCAATCGCTTATGAAAAGGCCTTTGAAGAAACAGAAAGTTATAGAAAATCATTCTGCACAATGGCTTTGAAAATAATCAACAATAATAAAAAAGTTATTTACCAGGGAGATGACTTCCTTATTCTTGATTTAGACGACATAGAGGGTTTATCAGATAATGACTTGCAAAAAGTAGGAGAAGAAATAATAAATAGTTCAGACTATTTAAAAGGATTTGCCGAAGAGGTATCTGAAGAAACAGATGACTTCTTCAAAAAATTCTATTTGATACATAAAAAAGAAACAGAAAAGTATAGAGAACATATGAAAAAAGTAGCAGAGCAATTAAAGCCTAAATTAGATTTTGCTGACTACTATAAAAACTTACTGCCAGGCATAGAGTTAGTATCAAAACTAAGTAGAATAACAGAAACAGTAAGACCTCCTTTGGTTGATATGGCAATATATCAAAACATTATAGGCAATTCAGCGTTGATGGAATTGGCGGCTACTGCAAGTAAGATGGGGAATATGATAGGTACATATATGGAAGTTATTAACCCAATACAAAGGAACATAAGTAAATCGATAATAGAAATACAGCCTATATTAGCACCAGCAACGAGTGTTGCTAACGAAACAATTAAAAACTATTATTCTGAAATAAATGCAATAAGGGATATATTACAGCCAATCAACATGGAATATGTTAAAACGGCATTAGAAAGTCAAGAAGCACTTAGAAATGTCATGAATAGTGGCATTCAGAGCCATATGCAAGTATTTGGAGCAGAATTAAACAAAATACTTAACTTCACACATCATGACAAGTTATTTAATTTTGCAAATGTGCAGCAGGATATCATTGGCAATATAAGACCGTTTTTATTGGAGACACAGCAAATTCTGTTTGCAAGAAAAAATATTAGCGATAATTTAAATAAAAAGGCAAAAACCATGCTCCAATTTGGATGGTGGTTTATTAGTTCCCTTCCCATAGAAATAATAAACTATATCTATAAAAATAAAGAAACTCTAAAGCAGAAGGATGTAGATAAAATAATATCTGACTATTATAAATCTGGTGAATACAAAGAACTTGAAGAGATAATAAACGAATGGAATGAATTAGGGTATTTTAATAAATGGGAAAAGAAGGTTAAAGATGCTTTCTATGCTCATAAATTAGAAATGTATTCCCTATCAGTTCCAGTATGGGCGCTAATGATTGAAGGCATCATTCGGGACTTTATGAGGGGAAATTATGATGTAACGGCATTTAAATTTGGTATCTTGTATGACAATTTTAAAGAGAAAGCAAAGGAACTAGATGGATTTATTGTTAGTTATGCTTTTAATTGTATGGATTCATTCTATGTCAGATTTAATCCCGAAAAACCAGATGGGGTACATGATTTTAGCAGGCACAAAATATTTCATGGACAGGCTGTTAACTATGACACTGAAATAAATTCATTAAAATTGATGCTGTATTTAGATGAACTATTTTATATGGCATTGTCTTTGAAAAATCCTATTATTGCATAATAAAGGACTAATTATTACATGCCTTTGGTATGTTTCTTTATATACAGTATTGCACTTTATATAAGATGTAATATGCAAAGGAAAACCTAAAAAGATATAGAATATTAAAGTATAGATGATATAATTTGGTATGAGATACTAATACCTAATTTGATAAGCCCGAATTGAAAAATACATAGGAGTGATAAATTTGATTAATTTTCAAGATAAAATTAACTTTATATGGAGTATAGCAGAACTTTTAAGAGGTCCTTATAAAAAAGAACAATACGGGGATGTTGTCTTACCTATGGCTGTACTTAGAAGGTTTGACTGTGTTCTTGCAGCCACTAAAGAGGAAGTACTTAAAAAGTATGAAACATTAAAGAAGTCAGGGCTCCAAAACGTAGACCCTGTTTTAAATAGGATTTCAAATCAGGAATTTAATAATACCAGTAAATATGATTTTGAAAAGTTATTAGCAGAGCCAGATAATATCTCAAATAATTTAAGGAATTATATTAATGGTTTTTCTAAGAATGCTAGGGAAATCATAGAGTATTTTGATTTTGATAAGCAGATTACAAAACTTAATGATAATGACCTGCTTTATCTTGTGATATCTGAATTTAATAAAATAGATTTGCATCCCGATGCAGTAAGCAACACAGAAATGGGATACATATTTGAAGAACTGATAAGAAGATTTTCTGAACATGGAGAGGCAGGAGACCACTACACCCCTCGTGAGGTTATAAGGCTTATGGTAAATATTCTCCTAAACGAAGATAATGAGGAACTGACTCAACCAGGGCTTGTTACAACTGTTTACGACTGCTGTGCAGGGACTGGAGGCATGCTTTCGGTTACAGAGCAGCACTTGAAAGAATTAAACCCTGGAATACAAGTAGAATTATTTGGACAGGAGATCAATCCCCAATCCTTTAGTATCTGCAAATCCGACATGCTTATAAAAGGGCAAAATGCAGATAACATCATCTTAGGAGATAGTTTTACAGAAGATGGCCACAGGGGCACAACCTTTAGGTATATGCTTACTAATCCCCCCTTTGGCGTGGAATGGAAAAAAGCAGAGAAATTTATTCGTGAAGAATATGAGAAAGATGGGTTTGATGGCAGATTTGGTGCGGGTCTTCCCAGAATATCTGATGGTTCTCTTTTGTTTTTACAGCACTTAATATCTAAAATGAGGCAAGATGAAAAAGGCAGTCGTATTGCTATTATCTTTAATGGTTCACCATTATTTACTGGAGATGCAGGTTCAGGAGAATCGGAAATCAGACGCTGGATAATTGAAAATGATATGCTGGAAGGGATTATTGCACTGCCCGACCAGTTATTTTATAACACGGGCATTTCTACTTATATTTGGATAGTAACCAACCGTAAGAACAATGACCTAATGAAAGGTCCTGTAAGGACAGGGAAAATACAATTGGTCAATGCAGTAGATTTCTATCAGAAAATGAGAAAGAGCCTTGGAAACAAGAGAAATGAAATCAATGAGGAACAGATAAAAGAAATTACGAGGATATATGGGGATTTTAAAGAAAACGAATACTGCAAGATTTTTGATAATGAAGATTTTGGTTATCAAAAAATAGTAGTGGAGAGACCCTTAAGGCTTAACTTCCAAGTAACTGAAGAGAGGATTAATAATTTATACAATGAAACGGCTTTTAAGAAACTTGCTGAATCCAGGAAGAAAGGTCAAGCAGGGCTTCAAGAAATAGAGGAAGGCAAGAAAACTCAAAGACAAATAATAGATACCTTACAAACAATGGATGCTAATGTTCTTTATAAAAATAGGGATACCTTTACCAAGGTACTTAAAAAGACTTTTAAAGTAGCAGATATTAATTTGAACAGCCCTCTATTAAAGGCTATATTATCTGCCTTATCTGAAAAGGATGAAACAGCAGACATTTGTGTAGACAATAAGGGTAATCCAGAACCAGATTCAGACTTAAGAGATACTGAGAATGTACCGTTGAAAGAGGATATTCATGAATACTTTGAACGGGAAGTAAAACCTCATGTTCCTGATGCCTGGATAGACGAAAGTAAGACTAAAGTTGGATATGAAATACCGTTTACAAGACATTTTTATAAATATGAGCCTCTAAGACCTTCCGAAGAGATAGCAAAGGAGATTAAGGAACTTGAGGAGAGTATTCAGACAAGGTTGAAGAAGGTGATGGGGGAATGAGTAAGTATAGGAGATATGAGAGGTATAAGGATTCTGGTGTTGAGTGGATAGGAGAGATACCTGAGGAGTGGAATTTATCAAAAATTAAATATGAAGCATTAATTAATAAAAATGTATTAAGTGAAAAGACTGAGAGTGATTATGAGATTAATTATGTTGATATAGGAAGTGTTAATTCAACTGGTGAGATAACGGATTTGCAGAATTATCAGTTTGAAAATGCTCCGAGCAGGGCGAGAAGGGCTGTTAGTATTGGGGATACAATTGTTTCCACTGTAAGGACATACCTAAATGCAATAGCATTTATTGAGGAAGTCAATTCAAATTTGATATGTTCCACAGGGTTTGCTGTGCTAACTCCAGGGAAAAGGTTGCATCGTAAATATTTATTCTACTTAATGAGGTCTGATAGGTTTGTTAATGAAATTGTTAAACGGTCTACAGGGGTAAGTTATCCAGCAGTTAACGCCTCAGATGTTGGTAATTTAGAATGTTTATTGCCTGATATGCAAAGCCAAGTAACTATTGTAGATTTTCTTGACCAGAAAACCACTGAAATAGATGATTTAATTGCTGAAAAAGAAAAATTAATTGAACTATTACAGGAAAAGCGGCAGGCGATTATAAGTGAAGCCGTTACTAAAGGACTTAATCCAAATGTTAGGATGAAAGATTCTGGAGTAGATTGGATAGGTGATATACCAGAGCATTGGGATATACGAAGAATAAAATATTTATCAAATATAAGAAATGTAAAAGCAAGTGATGGTGACAATGATAAAACTTATGTGGGGCTGGAAAGTATTGAGTCGAAAACCGGAAAGTTATTAACGAATAACAACGATGAACAACAAGCAGTTGGAGAGACAGCGAATATTTTTAGAAAGGGCGATGTATTATTTGGGAAATTAAGACCTTATCTGGCCAAATGTATTGTTGCAGATTTTAATGGGAGATGCACATCGGAACTTCTTGTGTTAAGAACTGCTTCTAATATGTTGCCAGAGTACTTATACTTATTTATGCTGTCGCCGATATTTATTGATGTAGTTAATTCATCAACATATGGAGCAAAAATGCCACGTGCAAGTTGGGATTTTATTGGCAATTTAAAAGTTCCTTTGCCTAATATTAAGGAGCAAGAAGAGATTGTTGAATATTTGATTAAACTGACAAATAATATGGATGATTTAATATCTGATATAAGTACGCAAATCCAAAAACTCAAAGAATACCGTCAATCCCTCATTTCTGAAGCAGTAACAGGTAAAGTTGATGTGAGGGAACTTGAGAATGTGAGCGAGGTGATTTATGAATGAATAAGATAACAGCCCATGCGGGGAATATTCGCAACCTGTTAAATAATAAATATACGGTTCAGTATTACCAAAGAGAATATAATTGGGAAACTAAGCAGATTGAAGAATTGATAGAGGACTTAACCAACGAGTTTAATGAGTTCTATAAAGACGGGGATAGGCAGATGGATGTAAGGAATTATGGGGACTACTTTTTAGGCCCCATTATCCTTACAAATGATAATGCAATTATAGATGGACAGCAGAGGTTATCGTCATTAACGCTGCTTCTCATTTACCTAAACAATCTTCAAAAACAGCAGAATTCTTCGCCTAAAGTAAACATTGATAATCTGATTTACTCTGAAATGTATGGCCAAAAGACCTTTTGTATCAATGTACCTGAAAGGGAAGGATGCTTAGCATCTCTGTTTGAGACAGGGGATTATGATACTACCAATGAACAATCAGAAAGTGTCCTTAACCTTTACAATAGGTATAAAGATATTGAACGGATTTTTCCTGATGAATTAAAAGAAAGTCCTCTTCCAGTATTTATCGAATGGCTAATCGATAATGTATCTTTAGTGCAGATAAGGACTGATTCGGAGCAGGATGCCCATAAGGTTTTTGTAACCATGAATGATAGGGGACTAAGGCTTACTCCTACGGAAATGTTAAAGGGATACCTTCTTTCGGAGATGGATGATAATACTATCAGAAATAAGGCAAATGACTTATGGAAAAATAAAGTCATACAGTTAAAAGAAATTGAAAAGGATGGAGACGCAGACTTCATAAAGAACTGGTTAAGGGCTCAATATGCAGAAACTATCAGAGAAGGTAAGAAAGAGGCAGAAAATAAAGACTTTGATATTATCGGAACAACATTTCACAAATGGGTTCGAGAAAATAAATCTATTGTGGGCTTAAACAGCAGTGCAGATTTTGAAAATTTTGTCCTTAAAAACTTCAACATGTATGCTGATATTTACGTTCGCTTAAAGGAATACTCCCGTAAGTTTCATAAGGATTATGAGCATGTATTTTATAATGCAGATAGAGGGTTTACGCTGCAGTACCAAATTATATTATCTGCTATAAAAAGTGACGATACACAGGATGTTATTAATAAAAAAATTAAAATGGTTTCCTGTTTTATTGACCAGTTTATCTCTATCAGGATTTTTAATTTTAAGACGGTAGATTATTCTTCTATTAAATATACAGTATTCAATATTACAAAAATGATACGTAATAAGGATATACAGGAGTTGGTAGCATTATTAAAAGATTACATAAGTGATATGGGATATACTCTTGATGGAATTGATGGTTTATATTTAAATCAGTTTACAAGAAGGTATATGCTCCATATTCTCTCGAGAATGACCTATTATTTAGAGGAGCAAAGCGGTATCAATAGCAATTTTGCCGACTATGTAAATAGAGAACAAAAAAACCCCTACGATATAGAGCATATTTGGGCTGATGATTACACCCAAGGAAATCATCAAGTTGATTTTTCAACAGAAGAAGAGTTTAAGGACTTTAGAAATAGATTCGGGGGACTATTAATACTTCCTAAAGATAAAAACAGAAGTTTGCAGGACATGGAATACAGTAAGAAGGTAATTAAGTATGATAGTGAAAACCTATTGGCTCGAACTTTAAATCAGAACTGTTATCAAAATAATCCGTTATTTTTGCGGTTTATGAATAATACACAGTTACCTTTTAAGCCATATGTTCTATTTAATAAGGTAGAATTTATTGAGAGGCAATCTCTTTATAAAGAGATATGTAAGAAGATATGGGATGTAAATAAAATTGATGTATTAGCAAATAGTTAGTAAGGAGTGAGGAAAATGGCTAAAACTCCAGTGGAACTTACAGAAAAGGGCTTTGAAGAATATGTTGAAGAACATCTTTTAAAATCTGGATATGTGAAGGGTAATCCTAACGACTATAATAAAGAGTTTGCCCTTGACACAAAAATCCTATTTGACTTCTTAGAGGATACTCAGCCCAAGAAAATGGAGCGATTAAAAGAAATCTATAAGGACCAGTATCAATTTAAGGTGTTAAGCCGATTAAATCGGGAACTTAATAATCGTGGCATGATTGATGTATTAAGGCATGGGATTAAAGATTATGGTGTATACTTAGACCTTGCCTACTTTAAGCCTGCGAGCAAATTAAATGAGAAAACAGTTAAACTTTATGAAAAGAATTGCATATCTGTTACTAGACAAGTGCGATACAGCACTAAAAACGAAAACAGTATAGATATGCTTATCTGTATCAATGGACTTCCAGTTGTTGTACTTGAACTTAAAAATCCTTTCACTGGTCAAACTTATGAAGATGCAATAATTCAATTCAAGAAAGATAGAAGCCCCAATGAACTATTATTCCAGTTTAAGAAAAGAGCCATTGTATTCTTTGCAGTAGATACCGGGGAAGTCTATATGGCTACGAGGCTTTCTGGGGATAAGACTTTCTTCTTACCCTTTAATAAAGGGTGTGATGGAGGAAAGGGAAATCCTGATAATCCTGATGGCCTTAAAACTGCTTACCTTTGGGAAGAGATACTCCAAAAGGATAGCCTGATGGATATATTAAAGAAGTTTGTATTTATAGAGATTGGGGAAAAGAAAGATATAGATGGTAATATCGTAACCTCAGAAACCATCATATTTCCAAGATATCACCAATTGGATGCAGTAAGAAAAATGGAAGCCGATGCAAAGGAGAAGGGAGTAGGAATAAATTATCTTGTACAGCACAGTGCAGGGTCCGGAAAAACCTACTCTATTTCTTGGCTTGCCCATAGACTTGCGAACCTTCATGATGATGAGGATAATCCTGTATTTGATTCTGTGATTGTTATTACCGACAGAAGGGTTTTGGACAGGCAGTTGCAGGACAGCATTTATCAATTAGAGCATAAACATGGGGTTGTTGAAAAAATAGATAAAGACTCCAATCAATTGGCCGATGCCATTAAGGGTGGGACAAGAATTATTATTTCTACCCTGCAAAAATTCCCATTTATTATTGAAAAGGTTGGGGAATTAGAAAATCATAACTATGCAGTAATTATCGATGAAGCCCATTCTAGCAGTGCAGGAGAGAATATGGCTTCTTTAAGGGAAGTGCTATCAGTAAGTAGTCTTGAAGAAGCAGCAAAACTAGATGAAGATTTAGAAGGCAAAGAGTACGACCCAGATGAAGAGATATTAAAGGTCATAAAGAAAAGGGGAAAACAGCCTAATATCAGTTTCTTTGCCTTTACGGCAACACCTAAAGCAAAGACCCTTGAGATGTTTGGAACCATAGGTGAAGATGGACTACCCCATCCCTTCCATTTATATTCTATGAGACAGGCAATTGAAGAAGGATTCATACTAGATGTACTTCAAAACTATGTTACATATGAAACCTACTTTAAACTGGCAAAGAAAATAGAAGATGACCCTGCTTTTGATAAGGCTAAGGCCACAAAAGCACTTACAAGATATGTAAGCCTTCATCCCCATAACATTGCTCAAAAGACTGAAATCATGGTAGAACACTTTAAGAATGTAACCAGAAATAAAATAGGGGGAAGAGCCAAGGCAATGGTTGTGACCAGTTCTAGGCTTCATGCTGTACGCTATAAGCATGCTTTTGATGAATATATCAAAAAGAAAGGCTACAGAGATATGAAAACCTTAGTAGCCTTTTCAGGAACCGTAAAGGATGATGAAGTAGATTATACTGAAAGTGGTATGAACAAATTTAAGGAGTCTGAACTTCCAGACCGCTTTGCCACTGATGAATATCAAGTGCTGTTAGTTGCGGAAAAGTATCAGACAGGCTTTGACCAGCCCCTTTTACATACCATGTATGTAGACAAAAAGTTGTCGGGAGTTAAAGCAGTACAGACTTTATCAAGGCTTAACAGAACCTGCGGGGGAAAAGAGGATACCTTTATCCTCGACTTTGTAAATAAGGCAGAGGATATTCAGGAAGCCTTCAAACCCTACTATCAGGCAACTATCGTAGAAGAAGTGACAGAGCCCAATCTTCTTTATGATATTGAAACTATGCTAAATCCCTCTGGCGTGTATTTAAAAGAAGAACTGGATAGGTTTATTCATATATACTTTAAGCCAAAGGACAAAAAGACTTCTAAAGACAGGGTAATATTAAACCATTTGATAGATATAGCCGTAGAAAGGTTTAAAAAGTTGGATGAACAGCATAAAGAGGATTTTAGTAGTCAAGCAACGAAATTCATAAGACTTTATTCCTTCATCCTTCAAATCACGCCTTTTGAAGATGTGGAACTCCATAAGTTATATGTATACTTAACATATCTACTTAAAAAACTGCCAAAGGAAAAAGGTTCTACTATTCACCTAGCAGATGAAATTGCTTTGGAGTATTATGCTGCAAAAAAGACATTTGAAGGGAGTATTTCTCTAACTTCTGATGATGAAAATGTACCAGTTACACCTGTAAAATTTGCAGGAACAGGAGTAAAAGAAGAACAGGAAGATTATCTTTCAAGTATTATTCAGCGACTTAATAATCGGTTTGGAACGGATTTTACAAAAGCCGACCAGTTATCTGTGGAGCAGATTAAAGAGGATTTTGCCGCTGATGAGGATTTGGTTCAAAAGGCTAAAACAAATACTATTGATGATTTTAGGTTTGCTTTTGAGAAAGTTTTTATCAATAAAGTTATTGATAGGATGGACCAGAACCAATCCTTCTTTACCCGTGTTTTGGATGATGAGCAGTTCAAAAATGCTCTTATGGAATATATGCTGGTTGAAACTTATGAGAAGTTAAACAGCAGGGCGTAGTTAATTATATTGAGGAAAAACCGTACAAAATTACTTTAATAGATAGGGGCGTGGCTATGGAAAGATGTAAAATATCAAAAAAGATTACATATATCGATATTCATAGTTCACGCCTTGAATCTGACATTTTACCGTTACTTAAAAATGAGGTTTTCCATGTTACCTCTGTAGAAAATCTTTGTCAGATATTAAAAGATGGTAAAGTGATTTCAAATGCTGATAAAAAATTTAAGTACTCATACTCACAATCTGAGAATAGTTATGGAAGGAAAAGAGGCTATATTTGTTTATTTGACCTAAGGAATAAAGAAGAAGATATTATTTATGATACTTTGGATAAATATTATTTTTTACATCCAACTCAATTTCAAAACAAAGTTGTTTACTTGATTTTGAAGAAAGAATTATATTGCAATCTCATTGAAAATGGTGCAGCAAGAACTGAAGTGGGTTATAGGGAAGTTTATATACCGTATACGGAAGCGTGGTACCCAGATGAAATTTTTCTTGAAAATATAAAGAAGATTATTATTACTA
Source organism: Proteiniborus ethanoligenes (assembly GCF_900107485.1). Lineage (NCBI taxonomy): Bacteria > Bacillati > Bacillota > Clostridia > Eubacteriales > Proteiniborus > Proteiniborus ethanoligenes. The sequence goes on along the minus strand of NZ_FNQE01000014.1, from coordinate 61,459 downwards.
GAATTTATCAATGGGAGGGGGATTATTATATATAAAAATATAAAAGGTAAAAAAGTATTTATAGAAGAGCAACATCAGTATGTTTTAAAGCATTGGATAGATTATTATAAGAGGGAACTATTTCCGCCAGTGCTTATTACACTGGACCAGCATACAGATACTTTACTAGCATTTAGATATTATTGCTGTGACAAATGTGAAAATACAGGACATACTTATGACTTTGATAAAGCCAATCAAATGGCTATTGATATGCTTCAGGATTCTAATATCGATGATTTATCATTTATAAAGAAATTAAACAATGATGAACATATTGATTTTGCTACGAAAAAAGGTATTATATCGAAGGCTTTTGTTATAAGTTTTGAATGTGTTGATGATAAATACGACCCTGAAAATGATAAAATTTACTATATACCTAAAGACTTTTATAATAAGTATTTGGGAATGGCTCAGGATAATAACTATGAACGAATTCTATCGGATAATTGTATTGAAGATGATGATTTATCTATTTGTCTTAATGAGATTCCTGTAGATTATCACCCAAATTACATATTAGATATTGATTTAGATTTTTTTCGAACCGCCAAGTCTATCAATCCCAATAAGAAAGAAGTCTTTTATCATTTGATTCGTCAGGCTAAAATCATAACAATTGCAACGGAGCCAGACTACATAGAAAAAGGTATCACAGCAGACTATTTATTGAGTAAAATACTTTATCATATAGAAGAAGCCATGAAGTAAATGGTTATTACTAAATATAATAAGGACAGGGATGATAATATATGAATTCTCTTTTTATAGAAAACATTATTAAGGAATTTAATTGGGATATTATCACTAGTATGTATGGCAATTCCCATAGTTCTATTATTGGATTTTTGTCAAGCGAATGGATTAAAAAGTCCCCTGACCATTCTGTGTTGGATGGTGTCCCTTCACCTTTTGTAGGTAAGGGAAGAAAAGGACAAAAGAATGCAGATATCATATTATGCAAAGGTGATAAACCATTTATAGTAGTTGAGGTTGAAACGTTAGTATCTAAATATTTGGAGAAGATAGATTCAATTGCTTCTTATATCGGGAATACAGAAGATTATGACGGGATTAGTTTTGGACTGTTAGTTATGCTTAATTATACAAATGGTGGAAATAAGTATAAGCATAATTGGCATGATGTAAAACAATATGCCATAAGTAAAGATATCCCGATTGCATTTGTTTCTATTGAAAAGAGCAAGGTAGATTTAGGGGATACTGTTTTGGACCAATTAAAGAGAAGAAATGAGTATTATCCGTGGGAAATCAGCAGCATTGATTATTGGGCTTTTGGAAGTGATAGAAAGATAATTGGAGGTAATTTATTTAAAAGATATAAAGCACAAATGTATGCAAAAAACGAGAATAAGGATGTTAAAATACAAATTTCTAATGAAAAAATAGAATTAGTAATAAATAAAATGGGACTAGATGAATTTACGGTTCTGGACTTCTATGATTATATAAAAGATAATGAGAAAGATTTGCTGGAACGATTAGATTCAGCCTTCATGAATAGTGAGAACAAGAAAGGATATTCACCTTTAAATTATATAAGCAACCGTTTAGTACATTATTCAAGACAAAATGATTCACTTTTAAGTCCTCACGTTTCTTATGAAAAAGGTAAAGATAAATGTTTTATGAAGGTTTCTGAAAAAGACAAAGAAAGATTTAAAAGCGATTATATTGCCGTTTTTAAACTAAAGTAATAAAGAATTAATAACTAAGGAGAAGGTCTATGGAAAGGTGTCAATGGTGTGGAAAAGACTCTAGCGGGTATGGCATGGTAGTTTTAACTATAAAAGAAGGTGAGCCGTCTCAGTCTATATGTGAAGATTGCTACAACAGATATATGGCCGATATGCTCGGAGTTGAAGACTATAAGGATTTTGAAAATGAAGCAATTTTTAAAGATTGTGATGGTATAGACCACTGCTTTCAAATAGGAAAGAAGATTCACCCCACAGGTATATGTTGGGAGACTATAGAATTTATTGAGGAAGATAAAGTAGGATATTCCTTTGAAATACATCAAGAGTTTGAAGAAGATTCAAATGATGCTTTAAAGAGGCTTTATGAAAAGATAAAAAAAGGATTATCACAAAAGTACATAAAAAGAGAAGTATTCCAAGGATATGAACTTATCTCTTTTAAAGAGAATCTAGTAGAAGGGCGTATTGAATGGGATGATAGATACGACGATAGAACACCAAAATTTATTATAGACGGACAGGAATATAGTCTGGAAGAACTAGGTAGAATGATGATGTCTTGTGAAGGATGGAATTTTAAATTAGAAATTATAGAACCTACTGAGTAGGAGAAATATTGGGTTTAGGTAGCAATTTAAAAAGTGGGAGTTAATTTGACACAAGGAATTGGGTGTATTTACCGTACTTTTATTTTCTAAAGGCAAATTATTAGTACATAAAGATTTTGGGAGGTTAAAATGTTAATAAGTGAAGTAGTAGATATTGAAAAAGATGCTAGAGCATATAATGGAATCTTGGCACATGTTTCAGCAGCATTTATATATAAAGAAGAGATGAAAAAAGAAATAGAAACTATTTATGAAACTGATAAATATAATTTCTACAGGAAGGCAAAAGAATCCAATGCGTACCATCATGTGGCTATTACTATGGCAGGGATAGAAAGAGAATTTTATGCTAAAAAAGCATTGGGAATTATTTTAGCCGCGGAGGAAGATGCATCTGTATGCTCTAAGGTAATGAATTTAATAGCAAAACATTATCCTACAATATATTCCAGTTTAAGCAGGAACCAATTCATAGATGTGGCTATGATGCTGCTAGAATTACGCGATACAGTCAAAACGCCTACTGAGTATAAGGCATATGAGAATATTATATTTTATGCTGTATTGAAATTAAATCATAAAATAAAAGATAATATGCAGAAGGAGTTTGTAGATTCTTATATTGATACAATGAAAATAATGCAGACAGAATCTTTTACTGTTAAAGACATCGAGCCGTTAATAAATTCTAAACGGGAAACTATTGACAGTATTAAGTCGAGGATTGAAGCAAATAAGGGCAGGTGGAGGGGATTTGAAGATATTTTTAATGCACAGGATGAAGAAATTAAAAAGTACCAGACAATAATGTCCCTTATATTTGAGTTTGAAAGAATGAGTATTAGTGCACTACTAAGCGATATTGTGCTAAATGAGGAGGATATTGACAAAATAATTACGGCTTATTTGCTACTTTATTCTGATAAAAATTTAGAACGTACAACAAACGTCCTTATTAACGGAATTATTATACAATCCCTACTAAAAGCCTATAAAGACGTAAAAGAAACATTTTTTAAGAATAATAAAGAAACCCTATACCTAAATTTAGAGATGCTTGAAAACAATAATGATAAATTACAAAAGGAAAATCAGAGATTAAATGAGGAAATAGAGTCTTTAAATCAAGAGATTAATTTAACTAAAAACAGCCAAATATCTGAAATTAATAAGGTAAAGAAACGATATGAAAAATTAATTAATCAACTGAATAAGAAGATTAAAGATTTAGAAAAAGAACTAAGAACAGAGAAGAAAGCAGTCTACAATGATGAAATTAATAAATTGAGAGAAATGCTATTCTCTATTAAAAATGAATATACTCCGCAAAAACAGGTAAAAACGCTAAATGAATACCTAGAAGAATATAGAATTCTAATTGTTGGAGGTGCTACTGAATGGAGAAGGAAAATTAAAGAGCAATATCCTCAGATTTTAACAATAGATGGGTTCAATGAGAACTTTGATATTAATACTTTAAAAAATATTGATTTTATTTTCTTCTTTACTGGCTATATGAATCATGGAACTTACTATAGATTTATAAACCATATAAGAAATAAAAATATTAAATTTGGTTATATTGGTAAGACAAATTTAGAACTTGTTGAAAGTGAGTTAGTTGAAGAAATAGAGAAAACAATGCAAGGAAAATGACATAATACGGGATTATGAGGGAATCATAGGTTCTAAGGGTAAAAGGGGTAGCGTTGCATTTGCAAATGTATAATCCATTATTTCAAAATATTACAAGTTAACAACAAATACCCCCTAGAGACTTGCATACCATAGAATACTATGGTAATATTTTCTTGTTACTGTATATACAAAAGAAACTAAGAACCTTGATAACTAAATCTTTCACGGTCTCGACAAGTTAGAGCAAACTTATATCCATAGCGACCTTGACCTATTTATGTAATCAACTTTCCTTTAACAGAAAGTACATATGGAGGGTATTGACTCCATATTAATTGAAAACATAGTATTTTTAAAAGGAGAGATTTAGATGATGAAAGAAAAAATAGGTGATAAGGTGCTAGGGATTAACAAAGTATTATCAGGCGACTGTGCAAAACGTAGGAATGGTCTTAGTATTAAAGTAACAGATGAGCAGTTAGAATTTTTTCTAGCATGCAGAAAGTTTAACAAAGAGTTTTATGGAGGAGTGGTTCCAACTGTAGCGATACCCTATAAAAATGGGGATGTTAAATATATAGGGGGAATATGGGGACTTCATGCTCATGGTAAAGGACAATTATATAACAAAGGAAATGTTCCTTACACAGAAGGATACTTTAGGCGTGGAATGTACTTAGGACCCCAAACTACATGTTGCACACAAATTTTTATGGATGGCACTGTAGAAGATATATTCACCTACATACCATCAATGGACAGAAGCATATTAAAAGAGGCTTCTGAGAGCATTTGGATAGTTCAAGACGTGGAAGATTATTTAGAAAAGCACGATATTTCAAATCAAGTAGAAGAAATAATATATCGTAGAATAGTTATTTTATAGAAGAAAAAACACTAATGGAGGCATATCTCCTTTACGGCCAGTTTCATAACTGGAATTAAACGTAAAGGAAGGTATGCCTTTTGGTTTATCAAGATTAAGGATTAAGGGAATATGATTTAAGGAGGGATAATGTGCTTAGAATTGAGGAGTTTACAGAAAAAATTACAAGAGATTTTAAGATGGAATTTCCCGAGGTGGAAGTAAAAGAAAAATATATTCGCTTGGGTACAGGGGTAACCCATGCAGAATTACCGATTGCAAGCATGTACAAAGAATATCAGGTTGCGGATTATGAAAGTGTAAAGAAGTTATATATAGATATTGCATACGAGGTATTGAATCAATATAAATTTAAGGTTGATTATAATAATGTATTTCCTTTGCTTAAAAGTAGGGATTTCGGGAAAGGCGAAAAGGATTTAAGGTTTTGTAGGGAGCAAGCCTTTACCGATATAGATACACTATATGTATCAGACGAAGGGGAAGTGTTTAGATTTGTGCTGGAAAGTGATGATGTGGATTTTGATAAAATAAAAAAGAGAGCATGGGAGAACCTAAATAAACTTTCTAACATACTGGTACGACTGGATGATACGCTCAATATATTTTGCTTGCGATATTCTACTGATTATAATGCATCATTTTTACTTAGTGATTCATTACAAAAACAGATAAAAAGGAAAGTAGGGAAGGATTATCTCTTTGCAATTCCTTCTTCAACTGCGTTAGTTGTGGCTAAATATCAACCTGAATATATAAAAATTATGGAATCACTAATTATGGTAGATAAAGACCCGAATAAGGTCTCAGATAAAGTATATCAATATAAAGATGGGAAATTTGATATTGCATTTGTTTAACAGTATATTAAGAAGTAGAAGGAATAAGGGTTAAGTATAGTTATAGAGGAAATCACAAAGATTTATTCTAATTTGATTTAGAGATAGTAATTTCATATAATATAATAAGATATGTAATATGTGGAAGAGGAGATATGGTAATATGAATAAGGTAATAATTGAATGTGCCGAATTGGTTGATAAATATGAATTAAATAGAGATAGCATCCTGAAACAGTTACAGTCTATGGAAATAGATAAAGGAATAGAGGATTTTATTATTGCATACAATGATGACTTTCGGTATACTTTGATTGGTGAAATCAAGAGCAAACAGGTAGTTTTAACTAATATTGAAAAGGCTATCGCTTTTGAAAAGATGGATAATACGGATTTATACGAATTTATAAAAAAGGGACAAGGGAAATAGGAAAATTAGGACAAAAGAAAAGGCTTTGGGGATAAGGTTAGATATCCTGCAAAGCCTCATGTTTTTAGTATTTTGGGATTTCAGTTTTTATTTTTTCAATAAAGGTTCTAATGGTAGGAATATTATTTATCAGGAGTTGATAATCATCTAAATCTAGGGTTTGCTGAATCTGATTTAGATATTGTTCAATTGTTTGGAGATGGGACAGGGAAAAGGAATCATAGGAAGCAGGGTTAAGAAAACAAGTGACTAATGCTGTGATTGCTTTACCTAATTTCCTCGCATCCATATTTCCTAATATCCTATTCACAATCTGTTGTAGGTAATTTAGTTCCAATCTCAAAACTTCTAGATTTATCATTATTACGCCACCCCTTTACGGAAATTTGAAGCATTATAGCCATAGGTACACGAGAAATCAAATTATTTGAGGTAAAAGTTTTAAAATTAATAAAATAATTCATGGCGTATAACTCAATATTATAGTAATAAAATATTACATAAATGGATAAGATATTGACACTAAACAAATACTAATGTAATATAATATTACAAAGGAGGATTTAAAGATGGCAAAGGATATTCCTATTGGATTAAAAATAAAGGCGGTTAGAGAAGCAAGGGGATTAAGCCAAGTAGAAGTGGTAGAGAGACTTGCTAAACAAGATGTTAATATGAGCAGAGAAACATTAAGCAAAATAGAAAACGGCAACAGGACTGTATCGGCTGTGGAGTTAAATGCTCTATGCAAAGTTCTGAATATAGATATAAACATCCTTTTTGAAGATGATGATGATTTGGTTACATTATTCAGGAAGAAAAACTTTTCAGAGAAAACGATTAAAGAAGTAGAAAAACTTCAGGATATGGTAAAGGTGTTTATTTATCAAAAGAAAATATATGCTGGGGAGTTTAAACCACAAGAGAGAAAGCCACTATGGGAGGAGTGTTAAGATTGCCAAAGAATAATTTGAATCTCCCAGAAGAATCCTTCAGACTGCAAATTAAAGACTTAGCAGAAGAAACGAGAATAAAGTTTGCTAGAAAAGGGCTTTCCGATATATTTGACATTCTATCGGAGGCTGCATTTTTGATAAGAAAGCCCTTGGATACAGATGAATTATCAGGGTTTAGCACTTATTTTGAGGAACAGTTTATTGTCTATTTAAATAGTAATTTTACTTTGGGACATGAACGTTATACTGGTGCCCATGAATTATATCATCTTATTTATAATGCCGATATCCTGAAAAAAGAAAAGATTCTTTTAGATGATGAAAAGCATAAAGCAGAAGATATGAAAGCAAATGTATTTGCTTCTGAATTTTTAATGCCTGAAGACTATGTAAAAGAAGTATTTTATAAAATTGTTAATGTAGATAAATGCAGTATTTTACCAAGGCATATCGTTAGAATGCACAATTATTTTAAAGTAAGTTATAAGGCTATGTTAAAAAGACTTATCCAACTTGATTTATGCTCTATTAACAAATATGAGGAACTTGTAGATATCTGCTCACTGGAAAACATGGAGCAACTCCAATCTCTAACCAAGCGGGAAGGCTATAGCATTGAACTGATAATTCCATCAAAAGAAACGTATGTACCTACAGAATATATAGAATTTGTAAAGAGTAATTACGAAAGAGGGAATATTTCATATAAGAACATGAAAAATAGTCTTGAATTTATCGGACTGACTCCAGGGCAATTCGGATATGAGTATCCCCTAGAAGAGGATTATTAGAATGAGGTACGTAGGAGCCATTTCTGATGCAGATATTTTAATTAATTTAGCCAGAGTTAACAGATTGGATGTTTTAGAACTTTTATTTGAGGAAATCATCATTCCACAATTTGTGTATGATATTGAAATAAAGAAAAATGCAGGCAAGTGTTATGGTGTAATTAATCAAGCCATTCATAAAGATGGGAGCATATTTAAGGTAGTAGATAGGAAGAAAGATATATCTGTAAATATACTTGCAAGAGGTATTATTGAAGATAAGAAAAAGGTAATCGGTCCAGGAGAAAGTGAATGTGCAGGATATGCTCAGGCGTTGAGAATTCCAATAATAATATCAGATAATTATACTGAATTTAAGTGGCTAGATGAGTTCATTACCCTGACACACAATAATATTTTGGCTTTATGTGTGTATTTTGGCGAGATTACAAAAAGTGAGGCAGAAGATATTTTTAATCAAATTAATGATAATTTAACTCGTCCGACTGGGGATACCTTTGAAGACCAATATGGAAAGGCCTTTATAAGATTTGAGAGAAATGGTTGGAAAAAATATTTGGGCATATAGGGGAAGGTATATGTAATAAGGGATATGGGTTAAAGGAATTAGGTCGGATGAAAATGGTAATTGTTACAATATAATAGTTTTCTTCTGTATATTCGCTACAATAGCATTAGTGACACAGACGGAGAGCATATTCTCTTTATACGGGCGGGTTTATTCTGGCATTATTAAAGGAGAATGTGCTTTTTATTTTTTTGAAAGAAAATTTAGACGACGAAATCAAGGTTAGGGGTTATATCATTTAAGACCAAAAGTATTCCATTAAACCATATTTCTCTTACTACCCTATAATCCTTTATTTTCTAAATCCCTATTATATATGTATATTAGTTAAAAAGGCCAAAGGCTCATGTATATAGGGATTCAAAGTAAACTGAAGAGACAAAAATTAATAAGATTGTTACAAATAAATTACATTTTATTAAAAGGGACCTGACAAATATTTCTATGCGCGCTACAATTATTATAAAAAGGTAAGGAGATGATTTAGGATGAAGAAACAATTGAATATAATTTTTAATATATTAATACCTACAGCAATTGGATTTGCAACGTTTTTCTTGATTTTCTATTTATATCAAAAAATGTTTTTCGAATATAGATGGCTAGCAGTAATACCTCTTGCAATAGTAACAGGTTATATCGTCATAGAAAATAGAAAAGAGTGGAAAATGATAAAACAGCAGGGATAGGGGAAACCTTATCTCTATTTTATTAGGGGGGATTGGCGAATTGATGTATTTAACAATTGCCATGATTTTTTGTGTTACCGTTGCTGGCATTGCCTCTATTTGGTTCATGTGTAGAAGGAAATAGCATATTTTTCATATTTCAAAAAGTGTACTTTTTGAAACTGTGTAATAAGGTATTTAAATAGCATTTCAAAAGGTTGAATTTATATTTTGCAATATATTTTAATAGTGTACAGATGGATGATAATTTTGAAAAAACATATAAGCGATGGGAATCGGGTGAAATAACTGCCGTTAAGGCTATGGAATCATGTATGATGAATTTATCAAAAAGAGAAACAATAAGAACCAACCCCATAGTTAGGTTCTTATTGTTTCTCTTCTTAGCAATTATTTGTCTAATAGGCTATTTTGAATAAGTAGATATTTCTTAGTGTCTATACCTAGTTTTTGATTAATGTTTTTATTAGCCTTCACATATATCAGGTCGTATTTTTGAATGACATCAGGTAAAACCTTCCTAAATTCATATTCTTTTGCTCCACGCCTTATATAATGGTTGTCCACTTTTAGTTTATAATCCATAACCATATCTTTGGTGAAGTAACCATAGGTTTTGATTTGTTGCAGTATGAATACTTCTATGGCATCTCTTATGCTTTTGCTTTTCTCGGTATCTTTCACATTTACATGATAGATTTTATTTGCAAACTCTTCTCCAAAACAGTTTTCCAAATATTTTTTGCTCATACCCATGATGCTAAATTTATATTTAAGCATGATGGATGCTCTTTCATCTGCTGTTTTAAAAGCCTCATTATAGTCAGAAATAGTATAGAAAGAAATTCCGTTTTGACTATTATCTTTGGAAATTTGAATAGCAGTTGCTCTTAAGTTTTTATTTACATGGCTATATGGGATTTTGTTGAGTAATCCTAAGGTGCAAAATAAGTTAATGTATTTATTTGTATTCACGACGCTTTTATTCCTTTTTGCTGCAAGATATCGATTAGAAAAGAAAAATATGCTTTCTCCATTTGCATTAAAGAAACGGTTAACAATATTTTTTTTACCAATTTCAAGAATATCTAATAGTAGAGGGTAACCAAACCTAATGATACGGTTTAGGTTTGGAAATTCGTTTTTTCTTTCATAAAGTTGACTTAAAAGCATAATGTTATTTTCAAATCTTTTATTCTGTTTATTTATCCAAGTTGAATCCTTCAATTTAATATGAAAATATTCAATTAACTCTCTTATAGCAGTTGAAGTGTCGCAGTTTTCTCTAATTTTAACTATATCAATAATATCCATGCCTTTCCCAGCATTATGGCAAATACAAGTAGGAGAATTACAAAAATACTTGTAATATCCACCGCCATTTTTTATGACAGCACTGGGGTTGTTGTCGTTATGGAATATGCATTTAAAGTTCGCATTAGATTTTGCATCAATACCTAGATAACTTATTAAGTCCTGCTGTTTTAAAAATGGAATCAAGTCCTCATACTGTAAGACTGGAGTAGAATGAACTTTATGGTTTCCTTTTTGCAAGTTGCTGGTCTTAGCCCTCGTAGCAGCGGGTTTTAGTTCAAGACTTTTAGCATCATTAATCAACTCAATGATATTACAACCTATGGCACTTGCAATATCGTGTTGAGTATATTTTATTTCTGTATTTAGGTATATACATTTTATAGTAAATGGGTCTTTTGGATTCTTTAAATGTTTATAATTTATTAGCCTTAAAACTCTATTTATATCCTTTACACTGCTATCAGCATGCTCTTTTCTTTCTTCAAAGGCGGAGAAATAGTCAATAAGTTTTTCCTGGAGTGGAGTAAAAACATCTAAACTTTCTGGCTTATCAGGGTCAAGCAGCCAATATACATGAAAGCCGTTTTTAGTTTCTACAATAGCATTTGGAATTAGTTTAAAATTTTCTAATTTCTTCAGAAAAGCAATCTTATATTTCTCTATTTCTTCTTTGTTCCTATATTCATATACAATCTTTCCTTCAGAATCTTTAAAGAGTTCTCCGTTAATAATTTTTGGAACCTTTCCAAAGTCCATATCAATAAAGTGTGCATTTACCCTTTTAATAGAATCTGTTTTTTGTCCACCACTGTTTACTACAAAATAGACTCCATAGCCTTGTCTCTGATATTTTTGAATTATTTTTTGCATAAGAGGGTATTCTAACTCCTCATCTAAAGTAAGAAGACAGTCAAAGTTCTTTGCTATATGCTTTTCCTCCTGAATGAGCCTAAAGTATATTTTTTCATTCTCCTTTTTAAATAGGGATAAAAATTCAAAATCTGTTATGCCTAATGCTTTACGATTTTCATAGTTAATTCTTGAATTCATCAAAACTCCTCCGTTTCAGAGGAGTCACTAGATATTATGTTTTCCGTTTACATTGAGGCATTTTCCGTAGTATTTTTATAACTCTCCGTTTTTAATAAGGTGTTTCCCGTCTTGATTAGCGACTCCATTGTTTATTTTTTAGCATTATATTTGTTGTGCTATTGAAATCAAATTTTTACATAGACTTTTTTATAAAAAGGAGAAATAATAAGAACCTATACGCATAGTTAGGTTCTTATTGTTTCTCCTTTTAGAAATTATGAAGCAAGTAGAAAAGGACTGCTTAATAGCAGGTATAGATGGCTAGCAGTAATACCTTTTGCAATAGTAACAATCTATATGATAATAGAAAATAAGAAGTATTATAGATTTAAAAAACAGGCAAATGATGCCTGCTTTTTAAATCCTAAACTAATGTTTTTATTGCTGCCTCCAATTCTTCTTGCCTTGGAATAGTATATACTTGTGCCGTAACATAACCAGAAGCATGACCTGCAAGTTGAGCAACTATAGAAATATCAACCCCATTTTTGAGAAGTGTTCTGCAAAAATAGTGCCTAAAAGAATGAATAGTTACATCAGTAATCCCTATTTGTGCACAGTATTTTTTGAAAATCTTCCAGATTCCTGACCTAGTGTAAGGGGTCTTGCGTTCGGATATGAACAGATTATCACATTCTGTTTTAACGTTTTTTCTTATTGCCATCCAGTTGTTAATTGCATCCCGAACATCCCTATGCAAGGGGATATGACGCACTTTATTTTGCTTTCCTATTACTTTTAAGTTTCCTTTTCGTTCAGTTATATCAATGTCAGTAATACGGATATTTATGAGTTCAAAATTTCTAACCCCGCATCTTGTAAAAATCTCAAACATGGCAATATGAGCCTTGTTACCCCCACGGTATATATGACGGCGTAAGGCACGGTAGGTCTGTTCATCCAAAGACTTGGGTGTAGCAGGTGATTGAATCTTTATTTTTTTAATTGCTTTGGCAGGATTATTTTTTATATATTTTTCTCCTTCAAGAAATTCAAAGTAACTTTTCAGACTGGCCAATCTTAAATTAATGGTTGTTTCTTTCAAATGCCTTGTTCCCTGTAGATATGAACGCATATCTCTGATATCAATTTCAGTTACTACAATAGGGTCAAAATTTATGTCATTGGTTTCTTTAAACCATTTCGCAAATGCCTGCACATGCTCGATATAAGTTTTTATTGTGGAATCAGACTTGTCTATGCTCATCAAATAAGTGGCAAATTCATCAATATAAAAATTGCTTTCAGTTAATCCCTTATTATATTCCATCATCAACATCCTTCCTATAGTTTTTAATACTATAAAATATATTGGATAAGGGTTTCAAGAGAGTGTTAAAGTTTTGTTTCCAATTTTTTATGGGATAATGGACGATTATATGGGTGTTTTTATTTAGATTTAAAGAGAACTGGAAAAAGAACTTATATTTTGTTGACAAGTTTTGTGGAAAAATTATGAAGTTTGTCCTATAATTTATATAAGTTATAAATATATTTTGTGGGGTTAGGGTAATATGAAACAGTTTCCTGATTTGCGTAACTGGTTTAGCGGACTCATTAATTAAATATTCATTGGAGGGATAGAGGTGTATATATATAAAATAATAATTGAAAATTTTAGGAATATTAAAAGGCTAGAATGGAAACCAAATAAAAATGTTAATGTGCTAATAGGTCCTAATGGGTGCGGAAAATCAACATTGGCAACGGCATTAGACTATTTACTCAATCCATATATTCAATGGTACAATAAAGCATTATCAGAAATAGAATATTATGATAGGGACACATCTAATTCTATTTTAATTGAAGTATGGTTCAAGGATTTGGAAGAATTCATTGAAGATGATGGAGAATTATATTTTCAACATGTTGATGAAAACGATAACTTTAGTGAAAATGGACAAGAACTAGTTTTAATTACAAGGTTTAAGGCTGGACCTGATAAGAAAGCAATACATAGTATTTTTTCAAATGGGAGAGAACATCCGTTAAGACAAGCACATAAAGGTTTGATTAATTTTAAATACATAGAGTCAGATAGAGACCCGCTTAAAGAACTTTCTTTCGTTAGAAATTCAGTATTATCAAGGTTTATGTATCATGATAATTTGAATGTGTTAATACAAAACGCAATTGAAGAATTTAATGATACTACTGCTCCTTGCTTAATGCAAGACCCAGATTTTAAGACGGCATTGGATAATTTGGGTAAGGATTTTGCTGATTTTAATTTGATATCAGATGAAGAAGCGGCTATAAGTCTAGAAGCCACTGAATTAACTGAAAGAAAAACTTTACAAGCATTTAGCCTTGTTTTTAAAAATAAGAATGCAACAAAATACATACCAATTAAATATCAGTCTAGAGGCATTAAAAATTTAATGTTGTTAATTGCTCTAGGAGAATTGTTAAAAGAAACAGGAATATTATTTTTAGAAGAGCCAGAGCAAAACCTTGAACCTTTTATGCAACGGAAAATAATCCAAAATGTTACTGATACTATAAAAGGTCAAATCTTCTTAACGACTCATTCAATTGAAGTAGCAAAAATGCATGAGTTTGAGGATATTTTTTTAATGAGAGATGGGAAAATTAGTTGTCTTCCTTCATCACAATGTGTTGATAATGCATTTGAGAGGAAAATTGAGAGGTTTGCTAAAAGAGAGTTAATATCAGGTTTATTTTCCAAAGGTGTTTTATTAGTGGAAGGTGATTCAGAATTATTAGGACTTCCGATATTTTCAAAAGAATATAGTAAAGGTTTAGAATATAATGGAGTGGATTTAATCAGAGGAGGAGGGAAGAATGAAGTTTATAAATATGCAAAATTCTTTAGTGAGTGCAATATTCCTTGCATATGTCTAATTGATAACGATGATGATATTGAACGTTTACTAAATGATTTTGTAGAAAATAAGGTTCAATGTTTAATTCTAATTTTACCAAAAGACTATGAAACCTCAATAATAAGTATGCAAGTTTTTCAGGATTGCTGGGAGGAACTTTTTGAAGGAATTTATAAATTCAAAGATTATAAAGATAATTATTTGAAACCATTCACGTCAGATTCATCAAAAAGTGATGTTCTTAAAGGTAAATATAATAATATAGAAGCGATAAAGAAATCTAAGAGTTTGGGACAAATGATTAGTTTTTTAGACGATAATGAGATTAAAGAATTTCAAAGAGAGTTTTTACATATTAATCTTGCAGGTGTATCTAATGCTAAATATGTTGCTTCATATTTAGTATGTGAAGCACAAGATAGAAAAATTAAAGATTTTCTGCCTGTAGCATTTAAAAATATGTTTAAACTGATAGGCGTATATGTAGATAGTAATCGTGTTTGTAAACAATCTAAAAAATGTATAGTTCATAAAGTAGTTAATCCTTCACTCGTACATGATGATATTTGCAAAAAGTGTGCAAGCGTTAGAGAAGGATATACTTGTATTCTGAATGTGCGAGGTGAATAAAATGATTAAACCAAACCCAGAGCAAGAATATATTATTAATTATTTTACTCAGAATAATTCAAGGAATAGAGTATTGCTAGTTGAAGCACCTCCTGGAACTGGCAAAACATTTACGGCAGTTGCAACTGCTATAAATTATACATATTTTAATATTAAAACTAATCCCCTGTATAATAAAAAAGTATTAATATTAACCTTTTCTAAAAACGCAAAAGCGCAAATTGAAAAGCAGTTAGATATATTGGGTTCTCGTGATGTCAATTGGGATAAATATATTGAAATAACTAATTTTCACTCTTTTTTTCAAAAATATGTATGGGCTTATAGTCAATATTTAGGATTAAAAGAAAATTTAATTATTATGTCAACAAAACAACGGAGAGAGGCATTTAAGAATAAACTTTCATTCATACCAGAGTACGATGGAGATGATAAGGAACAATACGAATGGGCTGAGTCTTTGCTAGAAGGAGATTTTAGACCTTTAACTTATAAGGGAAACGTGAAACCTACTGTTAAAAAACTTATTCCCTACAAGGAAGATATCAAGGATATAATAAAAGAAATGAATAGAGAAGGTTATATAGGTTTTTCAGATATAGCCTATTATATGTGGAAATTATTGCAAAAATCGCAGGCACTGCTAAATATTATCCAAAATAAATATAATCTTATTATATTGGATGAATACCAAGATTCTTCCGATTTACAAGATAAGATAATAAAAAAATTGATTGGCATGAATAATAACGCCATATTTTTTGCTGATTCTAAACAAATGATTTATGGATGGAGAGGTGCATCTTCGGAAAGATTAAATAATTTATTGAATAACTATATGGGTGAAATTAAACAAAAAGAACTTCTCGAAGTAATGAGATTTAAAAGCCGTAAGGATATAGAAAATACACTTAAAGAGGTCAGAGAAGGAACCCATAACATAAAAAACTTTAATTCTTCTGAAAACATTAAGTATATAAAAGTCAAAGTGAGAGGAAAAAATATTTATTCCAAGGAAATAAAAAATCATATGTTTGCGGTTTTAAAATATAGAGTATTTCATGAGTTACCAAAGTATAAAGATAGGAAAAACAAATCCATAGGTATTTTATGTAGAGGGAATGAACAAGTAAATTTATTAAAGAAAGCCTTAAAGGAAGAGTTTAATATTAATTCTCAGACTATCAATAATAATGAAGATGAACATAATGTTGTATGTGATTTAATTGAATTTATGCGGAAACAACAAAGTAAGATAAACGAAGATGAGTTATGTAGGGAGATATTTAAATATATTTTTGCCGTTGTTGATGACAGCAATATAGGTTCAATTAATCGTAATAAATTAGATGATGTGTCATTCAATAGTTTAAAGAGAGTACGTTTAGATATACTTAAAACTATTAGAAGTTATGTTGAGGAAGCAATGGTAGATAATAACTATTATAAGTGTCTATGCAATAGTATAAAGTTAATAAATGGTAGTGAATTGCAAATAAATTATGATTTGATGTCTTTAGTAAAAAAAGTTTTAAAGTTCAGTAGTTACTCAGAAGATAAAATCATGGATATATTTTTACAATATCAATATCTTAAGGCATTTAGAGAATTAAAAGGGATATATGTCCTTAATGTACATCAATCAAAAGGAAGAGAGTTTGATTATGTCTATTTAATAGATAGAGAAGCCATTAATAAAGAAGAAAATTTGCTTTATGTAGCACTTAGCAGAGTGAAAGAGAAATTAGTAGTATTTGACTGGGTAGTTTAAATTGGTTATATAATATTTATTATTATTTAGGTTTTGTGTTCACCAAATGAGTACTCGCTAACCAAATTAATTGTGGACATATTGGTGGAGAGGAAAACTTATTGTATGTTGCTATAAAAGAAGCCAGGGATGAGATAAGAATAAAAGATTAGTTCACTGTAAACAATGATATTTTATCTCTGATATATTACCAGTGTAGACAGATGAAAATGAAAAGTATGTGTCTCGACACCTACATTTATTATTACCCTATCTATTAGGGACTAAAAAATGAACAACTTATATTAAACATAACATCATATCTGAATTAGAAACCGCACTAAGCGATTGTTTTGAATAAAATAGATTGGTTAAGAACAATCAGGGATAAATTGCGAGGTGAGCAAAAAATGGAAGAAATCACGATAACTTGGCATGGGCCATACAAACTACATAATATTGATAAATATAGTATAGTAAATAAAACAGGAATTTATGCAATATATAGAGTATTCGGTAATAATGAGACACTTCAATATATTGGGAAAACTGAAAGACCCTTTGTTTACCGAATCAATGAACATGCTAAAGATTGGTTACATGTTTATCGGGGACAACTGTTTATTAGATTTGGAGTGCTATCATTTGAACCAGGTAAAAAGTTCTCCTCAAAGAAATTAGATGATGTAGAATCATTATTAATTACATACTGTAAACCGTCTGAGAACACAAGTAATTATAAATATTATAGAGGTAGAGAAAATATTAAAATTACAAACAATGGTAGAGTCGGTTTGATACCCAAGATTATATCAACCAATATGTTAGAGTGGTGTTGATATTAAGTTGATTAATTTGTGTGATTAAAAACATAACTATTTTTAAATTAATAATAAAAGATGAAATGAAACTTGATAAGAATATGCAGCCCTCTTTATATTATATAGAGTTTAAGAAATAGGAATTTTATAATATAGGGAGGGCTTATACTATGCATTTAAAACCAGAAGAAATTTATTCTAAGTTTAATGAGGTAAATATTAAGATTAAGATTCCCAAGGAATTGTTATTATCATTGCTACGGCAGATAAATAGGCATCTAGAAATTTTAAGATATGAAGAGGGAGTTATAGATGACTTTGCAATCCATGAAAATATCGCCAATACAGAGATGATAATGACTAAATTACTTATTTTAATGGCTGAACCGTACAATAGGAAGGAAATTATACTTGAACTAAATATAGCAGAATTTTTAGTTTTTAGGGAGTGTGTACACTTAAATTTACAATTAATGGGCATACACAATAAGAAATATGAGGACCTTGTATGGCAAATAGAAAGCATATATTCTATGCTGAATAAAAAGGATATAAAGGAATATAGAGATTACATTAATAACTATCAAGAAAATAGGACTGCTTTGAGTTGATAGGGGTTTGGAATGTTGGCGATTTGTTCGCCAATATTTTTTTATAAGTTAGAATTAATACAATTGTAACATAATCTTAATGTTATTCTACGCTTTTGGCAATTCTAGAAAAATTTCGTGTTATGCTAAAAGTAAATAAATAAAAAAGTGAGGTATGTTAAAAATGGAAAATAATATAGTGAGCCTAGACAATTTTAGATTAAAAAAGATTGAGCATAAGCAAAAATCCTCTGACGGTTTTTGTATTAAAGATAGAAAAGAAAAGATATATTTGGATGGAACAGAAGTAGAGGTTTTGATAAATTTCCTTGATGAATTCATAAGTTTTTTAAAAGGAAATGAAGAAAAACTTATGAATGAGAATGAATGGGGGCTAGTAGAGGATGGCCAAAACTGTAGAAGAGAATGCAAGAGAATTAAAAAAGTAATAAAGGATAATATGGAATTATACGAAGACTATGCTATGTTAGAGCGTGATGATATAAGTTTTTTATTCTCACATATATATATGTACAATTCTAGTATAGATATTAAAAAGCAACAAAAGAATTTAGAGAAGTATAAAACAGTAATGGATAAGTTTAATGAAAAATTAAAAGGAAATGGAAGACCTCTTATATAAAATTGTCTCTTCGCTTTAATAAAACAGCGGGAACTGTAGGGGTAGTGGCAAAGGGTTTAAAGGATAAGGGGTTTAGGATTATACCATAAATTTCAATATTAAAGGCTACACCCTCCGCTAAATATAAGAAAAGGCATTAGGGGATTATGTCCTGCTAATGCCTTTCTCATTACTTTAATCATCTTTTTCATATAAGTTTTGTATTTTACTTGTGAATGACAGTAATGCAATAAATGAAAAACCTATGAATAAGCCTATAACAAAGCGTATAACAATGTTTTGAATGGTTACAACAAAAGGTATTAAGAATATGTTTGCTAGTATAAGCAATCTTATAGTTCTAAAAATACTTCCTTTCATGATACTTAAATGCCTCCTTGTGCAAGTAATACATAGAATTTTACTTGGCCACTATAACCTATTTCAAATTAAACTTTAACGTTTAAAATAAAGTTGTTATATGATAAAATTAAAGTACACAGAACGAATGGATTAAAATGCCATTGACACAGACATCTTAAAGATGCCTTGAGGTCAGTGGCATTTTTTTATTTGCAATTTTAAAGTATCGGAGGTAATTCAATGGCTAAAAGAAGCAATGATTGGGATTCAAACAAATTAAATAGATGGATAAAGGAAGGCAGGGGTCAGGGAGAAGGGAAGGAATATAAGCCTTGGCTAACTGTGCAGGATTTCCCTAGTATGGGCAGGGTAACAAGAGTTTTTGGGTGGACAACTCAAAGAATACATCATTTTTTTTCAGATACGCAATTAAAGTATTTTTATTTATTAGATTGGGAAGAAAAAGTTATCGATATTCGAGAGCATTATCCCCTTATAGATTTAGAAGTAGTGTTAAAAGATACATCGGATTTAAGACTTGGTAAGTTTATAGACAGGAAAACCAAGGAGCCTTATATACTAACTACTACATTTTTGATTACACTATTGAACTCTGATGGAAAAAAGAGTTTTACTGCAAGAAGCATAAAATATGCTTCGGAATTGTCTAAAAAGAGTACAATCGAGAAACTGGAAATTGAAAGGAGGTACTGGAAGGCTCAAGGAATTGATTGGGGCATTGTGACAAATAAGGACATTAATGATGTCAGGGCAAAAAATATAGAATGGGTTCATTCAGTGATGAATTCTGATGACTGCAACGGTCTTTCTAAGGCTGAGTTTGATGACTTGTTTGACGGTATTTTATACAGATTTATTGATAATAAGCAGAGCATAAAGAACATTATAGCAGGATTTGAAAAAGACTATTCACTGGATGTCGGAATGGGATTACTATTATTTAAACGTTTAGTTGCAGAGAAAAGGATAGTTTTAGATATGGATAAGCCTATAAATCTTAGCCAAACAGGAAAATCAGTTTACATACCTGAAATAAGTGACAAAGGGGGAAATAATGATGTTAAGGTATACGGTTAATTCCTTACTAGAATGGAAAGATGGGACTGAAAGTACTAACATTGAGAGACTTCTGTGGATGGATGATGAAATAGCCTACACAATAGATGTAAATAAAAATAAAGTTCCTTATATTCGAAGACAGAAGGATATAGAAGATGCATTGGCTGGAGGGAAGGCAGAAATAAAAGATGATGACGAATTTATAGTTGTGTTAAAGGAACAAGATATACCTGAAAAACATAAGAAAATTAGGGATAGGGCGTGGGAAGTAATTAGGGATATGGTAGATAAGGAGCCAGATATTTTTCAATCTGCTTTTAGAGGGAAGTTAATTAAAAGAGCCTCCGAAACCTGTGGATTAAGTGAATCATGGATTCTGGAATATTTAAAAAGGTACTGGAAAAGGGGAAAAACTTGCAACGCTTTATTACCAGATTACCGAAACTGTGGAGCAAAGGGCAAAGAGAGAAAGGCTGGAAATGTGAAAAGAGGAAGACCTAGAACTAATCAGTCTATTATAGGAGAAGGGGTAAATGTTACTGAGGAAATAAAAAGAAT
This sequence comes from Proteiniborus ethanoligenes, assembly GCF_900107485.1. NCBI lineage: Bacteria > Bacillati > Bacillota > Clostridia > Eubacteriales > Proteiniborus > Proteiniborus ethanoligenes. Next base: position 40,619 of record NZ_FNQE01000014.1, on the reverse strand, counting down.
CTTTCGTATTGCTGTAAATAAATACTACTATACCACAGCAAAAAATTCTTTAACATTGACTTATGAACTCATGAGAAAAGAATATTTTTCGGATGGTTTTAAAGAAGAAAATGGAGTTAAGATACCAATTATAAAGCCTCAGGCGGAAATTCCATCCTTTGGGCAGTTTAGGTATTGGTTTGAGAAGGAGCGAAATATAAAAAAAGAGATAACTAGCAGATACAGCAATAAAAAGTATCAAAAACAGTATCGACCTATAATAGGCAGTTCTTTAGATGGAGTATTTCAGCCGGGAAAATTCGAAATAGATTGCCAGGTGGGTGATGTTTATTTGGTATCAAGATTCAACAGAAACTGGGTTATAGGTAGACCAGCCATTTATGCAGTAATTGACAAGTTCAGTAGACTAATATGCGGTCTATATATTGGATTAGAAACAGGTTCTTATGCAGGAGCCATGATGGCGCTTTTAAACGCAACCATGAATAAAGTGGAGTTTTGTAAGCAGTATGGTATTGAAATAGGGGAGAAGGATTGGCCTGTACACCATCTTCCAGAAACTATAATAGCAGACCGTGGAGAACTAGAAGGAGGAAATATTGATAACCTTATAAATACTCTAAATGTAAAAGTTCAAAATACACCACCTTATCGAGCAGACCTGAAATCAGCAGTTGAAAGGTTCTTTGGACTTACAAATGAGCGAGTAAAGCCATTTGTGCCAGGTGTTGTGGATTTAGATGGAAGGGAACGAGGGGATAAAGACTATAGGATAAAAGCAAAACTGGATTTATTTCAATTTACTCAGATAATGATAAAATGCATTTTATACCACAATAATCATTATCATTTGGATTACTATAAGCGTGATGAAGATATGGTTGAAGATAATGTTTCCTGTATTCCAATAGAACTTTGGAACTGGGGTATTGCAAATCGAGGTGGGACACTTAGAACAGTTCCAGAGGATGCTGCAAAACTAGCACTGATGCCTTCTGATACAGCCACTGTGACTGCAAAAGGGATTAGGTATAAAGATATGTATTATGCAGCAAAGTCTATGCTAAAAAACGGAATGTTTGCTGATGCACGAACCAAGGGAACACGGAAAATTAAAATAAGTTATGACCCACGTAATATGGAATATATCTATGTCTATAATGATAACCCTAATGAATACGAGAAATGTTTTTTGGTAGATGCTAACAGCAGATATAAAGATAAGGCATTTGAAGAAATAGAATACTTATTAGTAGTAGAAAAAATGCAGCAGGAAAAGAGCAAAGATAATGTAGCACAAGCCAAGACTCAGTTAATTGCTGAAATAGAAGACATAGTTCAGCAAGCAGAAGAAGACTATAAAAATGAGACGAGTACAGTAGGAAGTGATAGACAAAGAGTAAAGAACATTAGGGAGAATAGGAAGGCTGAAAAGTCCGTAAGAAGGCTGGAAGAGGCTTTTGATTTAGGCAATGATAATCAATATTTTAAAGCCAACAAAGAAGAAAAAGAAACCGAAGAGATGGATACCCTGCAATTGCTGTTTCAAAAACAGAAAGAGGTGATGATGGATGAAGGAAGTGATAATACCGAATGGTAGTATAGCAGTAGAGGCAGAGTATATAGAGCAGATAATTCCAGATTATAAAGGCAATCCATTTATTGAATCTCTTCCTAATCTCCTTTCCGCCCAAGAGGCAATTGAAAGATTGGCTTTTTATCCCGAATTTAATAAAAGTGAAAGATTGCTGGACAGTCACTATCGTATTCATATGGTAGACAGATTATTTCAGGTTTTTCAGCCCCTCCCTATGAGCATAGAACTTGAAAGAAAGATTTCTCGTGCAATAAGGCAAGGATACCTTTCCCGGAATCCATTTAGCAGCAAACTGGCTCAAGGGTTTTACAGAGATTATCATGAGAATACTAGTAACCTAATAAATAATAAAGATTTTTATTCAACTTCACTAGGATTTTCTTTGATAGGAATATCAGGTTTGGGAAAGACTTCTTCTCTTAATAGGGTACTAACTTTATATCCTCAGATAATTGTGCATTCTGAATATCAAGAAATTCCTTTTTCGATGTATCAGGTAGTATATCTGAAATTGGAATGCCCCCATGACGGCTCAATTAAGGGACTCTTATACGAGTTTTTTGCTGAAATAGACAGGCTTCTTGGAACCAATTATCATGAAAAAGTAATGAGGACAAGACCAACTGTTGATGTGATGATGACCGTCATGAATCAGGTGGTAAGAAATTGTGCTCTAGGCATTTTAGTTATTGATGAGATACAACATTTAAGTATGGCCAAATCTGGTGGAAGTGAAAAGATGTTAAATTTCTTTGTAAACCTCGTAAATAATGTAGGGGTACCAGTTATTTTAGTGGGAACCCCAAAAGCAATCAAAGTCCTTCAGGGAGACTTCAGACAGGCACGCAGAGGGTCAGGCCTCGGTGGCGATATGGTATGCGATAGGATTCAAAGAGATGGGGTGTGGGACTTATTAGTAGATTCTATATGGCACTACCAGTGGATGAGGAAAGAAACGCTCCTTACCCCTGAAATAAGTAATGTTTTATATGAAGAAACCCAGGGGATACCTGATTTATTAAAAAAGGTTTATGCTATTGCTCAAGCCCATGCTATATCAACAGGAAAGGAAGAGATAACTCCACAAATTATTAAAAAGGTAGCAAAAGAGAATTTAAAACTAATTCAGCCAATGATTACTGCATTAAAGACGAATAATATGAGAGAAATTATTAAATATGAAGATATCTATATGGCGGATATTGATTATACAGATTATTTAACTCGGACGAGAGAATCTATTAACCTGGACTTGCGGGCTAAGGAGATAAAGAAAGAACAAAAAAAACTAAGGCAAGAGGGCTCTATAGGGGTAAAAAAAGAGGCACTGATAAAACTTGTTGAGTTAGGTGTAGATATTAAAAAGGCACAAAAAATAATTGATACTATGTTTTCTAAAAACCAAGACTTAGGTGCAGATGATATGGTAAAAGGTGTGATAGAACAACTTAAGGATGAAGAAGTAGGGGGGATAGGGAAAAAAGGAACAGGTAAAATGGAAGAAAGAGAATCAGGGCGAAATGCTGTAAACTCATTTGATATTCGAAGCATTGTTGAACAGGGCAAAAAGGATAATAAAAGTGCGTATGAGGCTATAAAAGAATCAGGACATATTGTAAGTTTTGAAGATGATATTTTCGCCAAGGGGGTGATATAGTGAACTTTTTTCCTACACCTTATCCAGACGAAATATTATATAGTACGCTGGCACGATACTGTATACGAAGTGGTAATATAAAAGAAATCCATAATTTTGAGGATTTATTCGGAACAAGGAACTGTATAGCAGTTATGGAACTGTCTACACAATTAGATGCATTAATTGAAAATATGCCTATCAGTACAAAATATACAGCAGAATATTTTATCTATAAGCATACCTTATTTCCTTATCTTGCAGCATTTATCCCACGAGACAGGGCTGAAAAGATAATTGAAACTATGAAAAATGGTGAAGGGGCAGTTTCCTACATGAGGATAGGTCTAATATCAAATTCTATCAATTTAAATAAATACTTTCGATTTTGTCCTGAGTGTTTTAAAGAGGACATAGAAAGATTTGGAGAGCCATATTGGCACAGAAGCCATCAGGTTACAGGGGTATTTGTATGTTTAAAACATAAGATACCCCTTTATAACAGCACAGAACTCATAAGGGCAGGAAATAGACAGAGGTTTATTAGCGCATCTTGTAAGAACTGTATTGTAGAAAAAGAAATAAGTTATTCAAATTATTTGATGAAGAAGATGCTTTGGATGGCAGGAGATGTAGAAATACTTCTAAATAATCAATTTGGATTTAAGAAGACTGAGTGGTTTAGAAATCAGTTTCGAGTTAAGTTGATTGAAAAAGGCTATGCTAGGATGAACAATTATATTCACCAAAAGAAGTTAAAACAAGACTTTGTGGATTTCTATGGTCATGAATACTTGGCACTTGTTCAATCCCCTGTATCAGTTAATAGCGGAGGTTGGCTACCTGATATGGTTAGAAATAATGATAGGACAACCTATTCAATAAGGTATCTATTATTAGCGAGGTTTCTCGGAATTCCAGTGGCTGATTTATTTAATACAAAACTTGGCTCTAATAATGAAGATGAAAAAAACATTGATGCTTATCAGGAACTGTGGGACCAGAGGTTGATAGAACTTACCCAGTCAGGACTATCAATCCGAGAAATATCAGATATATTAAAGTCATCTACAAAAACAATTAGGAAGGCTATTGATAGGTTAGGAGTAGAAGAGTTTTGGAAATTTAATGGTGGTGGAAAATATCTTCACAGCAAGTTTACTGATACAGAAGAATTTAGAATGAAAAGGGAAAGGTTAAGGGAAAAGTGGCTTGAACTCCATGCTCAATATCCTGATAAAAGTAGTAGCCAAATTCGTAAAAATAACGATGGAGTTTATGCATGGCTGAAAAGATATGATAGTGAATGGATGGAAGAAAACTATCGCAGAATAAAAACAGTAGTTAACACTGTTGATTGGGATAAAAGAGATGCTGAATTGCTTCCTAAAGTTAAGGAAGTGATAAAAGAAATGAAGGAAGGCAAGCCTGAAAGGATAACATGGTCAACTATAGGAGGCAAGTTAGGGATTAGCGGCTGGCTCTCTAAAAGGAAGGAGAAACTCTCATTGACAAAGGCATATATAGACTCAGAATTAGAAAGTCTAGAAGAATTCCATATAAGAAAAATAAAATGGGGCATTGAAGAATTAGAAAGGCAGGGAAAAGAAATAACATTATGGAATATAGCAGAAACAGCATGTGTTAAGCCAAGGTACATGGAAGGGATTTATAAGGAAATTAAGCAGATATTAAATAACAGAGGATATGATTGCAATTTTAAATTTTAGGGTAAAGTCACATATAAGGATAAAAAATTCCTTAATGTGGCTTTTGTTTATAAAGCCCAAATAATAGACTTATTTGAAGGTAAATGGAGGAAATTATGGGTAAATGGCGAATATTTTATATAGATGCGTTTTGGACTAATATTTGAAAGCAAAGTGAAAGATATTATCAATGAAAATGTATGAAAAATGTAAAGTTGAAACGGATTTAATATAGAGTTGCGATTTAAGTAGATTTACAATCTATTTGCAAACACACAGAATTAATACCTTGAGCGAGGATTCTAATAGACCTTGCGAGAACCATATGAACTCTAATATGAGTCTAAAGGAGGGATGTCTTATGAAATTAAATAACATATTTAATATTATTAAATTCCATAGATATGCGGGACTCTCTATAAATCTTGGTATAATAGGACTGAACTTTGATTGGGGTTCTCGCTGAAGGTATTACTATAAAATACTTATGATATAAATAAAACTTTTATTTAAATGTAAAAAATGTTTTAAGGGAATGAGAGAGATATGATAGGTAAATGTGCTTTATGTTATAGGGAAAGGGAACTCCAATTAAGTCACATTATTCCTAAATTTGTAATCCGATATTTAAAGAAAACATCTGTTGGAAATATTAGAAGAACTGATAATCCTAATAAGGTTGTGCAAGATGGGGAGAAATACTATCTATTATGTAAGGATTGCGAAGAAAGATTTAATAGTGCAGAAACACTTTTTGCAAACAAAGTTTTCTATCCATATTTAATAGATAATAAAGAAGAATTTAAATATGATGAATGGCTTTATTATTTTATTACATCAGTAAGTTGGAGAAATCTATATTTAGATATAACTAATTTTGTAAAAGTCGGAGATATTCAAATTGATGATTTACATGTTCTCATAGATAGTGAAAAGATTATGAGAGACTATCTTATGAAAAAAAGAAATGACATGGGTAATATTAAAAATCATATATTTTTCTTTGGAGATATTAGAGAGGCGTATAAAGAGTTTAAACAACAGAATCCGCATGTGGCTTTTAGCAGAAGTGAAGGAGGTCATACGTTTTATAATTCTAAAAGAAAAACATACATGAGTATATCAAACCTTATGGGAATAATTCTAATTACAATATATAAAATGCATTCAGAAGAATATTGGGAGAACACAGAAATATATAATTGCAGGGGAATAATTAGAGCGAAAAATCAGTACATCAAAAGTGTAGTTGGACAAGAGTTCTTTGAATGGATGAAAGAAATAAATGAATCACAGTTGAAGTTAAATTCACATCAGAAAGAGAAAATTGTTAAAAATATAATAGAAAATAAAGAGGAGTTTATAAATAGCAAGATATTTGAGCAAATGATGAAAGATAGAAAATCATAATATCCATTTTATATATGGGGGGAGATGAATGGAAGTAAAGAAACATCCTAATGAAGATGAAAAAGAATTTTTAACCATAGGATATAACAGGTTTTATGACTTGTTTGAAGAAATGATAAATGATGATTTTTGGTTTAAAGAAGATGAATATCGACTTTTTAAAATAAAAGAAATATTTGCAACGTATTTTGAACTATTGAAATATCCACCTATACAATGGATTATCAAAAATCAAAAAAGACCAAATTTTAGTGATGTAGGTAAAGCCTTGTTTAAATTTATTAGAAACGTATTACTGCATTTTCCATACTTTGATAAATGGGATGATATTTGGGTTATGAAATCGCTAATTACTTTATATTCTAATAAACCACAGTTTATAGACCAATTTCTAACGAAATATGAGTTTAAAGAAGAGTTTAAATATAGGTTTTGGGAACAAAAATATAAGAGAATGACATATATAAGTATTAATTTCCCTACAGAATATAGTATGAATAAAAAAATCTTTCTTAAAGATATTTTAACTGAGAAAGATGGAGTAAAATTTTCGCTTATTTTTATGTATAACATTTTAGAGTCCCAAATTGATAGAAGTAATTTTAATCTAGAAATTGAGTAAAGTTAAAATCTTAAACAACAATAGATTAGTACTTTATATAACTAATTAATATAAGATTATATTGGGAGAGTAACTATGAGGATTTATGATAGAGATTATACTAAATTAACCGAAGATGAGATAAATGAATGGGAAATGCTTAAGAAAAAAGAAGTGGTAAAGACTACAGGAAAATTTAATATTAGAAAATCAATGTTTAGGAAATATCCCAAAGCAGTTAGACATTATTTAAGTATATTTCCTAATAACTACTTGGATATAGAAGATTTAAAAAATGAAGATATGCTTAAGACTAGTATTTCTAATTTCTACGATTTTTTAAGTAATGAAAACATTATTGAGAGTGATATTGCAAAGTTTATTAAGAATAATAAAGCATATTTTATAATTGGTTCTATTTTAAAATCAAATTATAACTTTGGGCATCATGATGCATTTATTATACCAGAGTTTATGTTGGGAAATTCATACAAAGTAGATTACCTACTCATAGGAAAAAACTCAGGTGGATATGAGTTCGTCTTTGTTGAGTTAGAAAATCCATATGGAAAAATCACCTTAAAAGATGGAAATTTAGGAGATACTTTTAGAAAAGGTATAAAACAGGTATTTGATTGGGATGAATGGCTTGAGTCAAATTATGTGTCACTCAGAGAAACTTTTCAAAAATATAAGAACCCAAATGAACAGTTGCCTAATGAATTTTTTAGCCTTGATAAAACAAGAATACACTATGCAGTTGTTGCTGGAAGAAGAGATGCTTTCAATCTAAAAACATATAAAGAAAAACGAAGATATGTAGATAAGCATAAAATTCTTTTACTGCATTATGATAATTTATGCGATAGTGCAAAAAGTACCATTGGTAAGCCTACTTATTAGTTAGACATATTTTTTATTGTTCCATTATCTTATTGATAAATAGACTTTTTTATATACTAAGATTTCAAAAAATAGAGATTATCCTATAAGAGGAGATATAGAATGGATAAGTACAGTGAAGTAATTACAAATTATTTAGGTAGAACAGATAAAAATTTATGTGATGACTGTTTATCAAAATTGTTGAGCATCGAACCACGTCAAACTATTAATGCTGTTTGTAATAAATTATTTAAGCAAGATATGATAAACCGTTGTAAAGGCGAATGTTCATGCTGTAAAAAGATTAAAATAGTAAATGGTATTGGTCATACGTATAATAACAAAGTGGTAAATCATGAAGTAAACAGTCAGAATCATCGCTCGAATCTACAAAACACAAATAATAATGGCGTTTTTTCAAGGCTCCCTTTTGATGAATTTGAAAACAGAGTGGGATTATATTTAAATAGAAAACTTAAGGATAGTTTCTATGAAAAGCCATTAATTGTAGGTGCTAATAAAGTTCATAAGTTTGATTTGGTTTCATTGGACAACTCCATTGTGGCGGAATGTAAAAGTTATACTTGGACAAAGGATGATAATTTTCCTTCTGCTAAAATATCAACTGCAATAGAAGCAGTCTTTTATCTTTCTAGAATAATTGCTGAAAGAAAAGTTATAGTTTTCCAAGATGATTTTAATAAAAAAGGAGAAAGTCTAGTAGAAACTTTTATAAGAAGATACGATGGAATACTTGATGATGTTGAAGTATGGAGATATTTAGTCGGAGAATCAATTGAATATGATAGAATTGAAATAAAACGGGAAGGAAAAGAATGCTGGTATAAAAATCTATATAAATAAAAGATAATCTGAAATCAGCAATAAATTTGTATATAATGGTATCCTTATTCCCTTGCTTCTTACCCCTTGTTCCTGTATCTATGTCTCCATCAAATAAAGTCCTATCATTATGCAAATTCATTTTAAAATGTAAATAAAGTTGTTGTATAAAACCATAGGGAAAAGGTATAAGGAATGCCTAGGAACTATGGTTTTTTTATTAGAATTTTTATTAGAAGAAAAAAAGGATGTAAGGCTAAAAGCCAGATAAATCAATGGATTGGAAGATAAGATAGAAAAGAAAATGGAGAGGAGAAATGGATAAAACTCCCCTTAAACCTTCTCCCTAAACCCTCAATCCTAATAGAACTTTATTTTCATTTTTTGCCCTAAAAACTTCAAAATGTAAGGACTTTAGAGAGCAGATTCAAGGGAAAAGGGCATAAGTGGGAAATAAGGGACGAAAAAACAGGTCAGTGTTTTCAAGGGTTTGGGGGGTGTTGGTGAGAGAACTTTATTTGAAAAAGGTGAGGAGTTTGTTTGATGAATACATTTATAAATAGATTAATTCTAATGTAAGATATTGCAAGAGAATATATATTGAAACACACACTTTATCACCAAGGGGGTAATATAAACCTACGACATCATTATTGTACTCTCAACCCACGTTGGAGGTACAATTCTGATGACGTATTGTGGTTCTGAGGGGGAACAATAGACTTTGACCACAACATATAGTGGTTTAAGGGTGAAATTTGGGTCGAAAATCGGTGAAAAAACACCCTTTTTTGACACTTGAAAATAGGGTGTTTAACAGATGACATTGAATAACTGGAGATATTTAGAAGATAAATGGGTGAATTTGGTTGATAAAATGGGGGGAAATTATATACTATAGATGAACATTAACAATGTAATGTGGAATAGAATTACTTAAAAAATATTGTTTTAAGGGGGAAAAGAGTATGAAGAAAACAGCGGTTCTACTATATGATACATGTTGCCTATTTGAACTTACTGTAGCTTTAGAGATGTTAAAAATGGCTGAAAAACCTGTAGTCTATTTTGCAAAAGAATTAAAGCCAATTAGAACAGAAGAAGGTATGCTTGTAATTGCAGATAATACTTTTGAACAGCTAAATGTAGATGAATATGATTCACTTTTGATAACAGGTGCTACTGATGCTCAAGGCATGGTAGAAGATGAATCGTCTCAAGAATTTGTAAGTAAATTTTATGATGCTGGCACATTAATTGGTGCTATTTCGATTGCTCCAATATTACTCTTAAAACTTGGATATTTAAAAGAAAAACCTTTTATGATAGGAGTGGAAAAATCCGATCTATATGAGGAAGGTTTTACAGATGATGACATGAAATACATGATTGGATGGGAAGAGTCCTGCGATGAAGTTGTACCTGAAAAATATTTAAAGACGGATAATATCATTACATCTGTAGCATTTGGTTTTCGACAATGGGCTATGGCAATAGGAAAAGAATTAAATATTGAACTTTATCCAAAAAGCTTTGATTTATAAGGGAAAAATATTATGAATCTATAAGATATAAAACTATATTTGGAATTCTTCTTTCGATATATTATGTTTATTATACTCAGCAATAAGTATAAGGTAATGCTTAAAGAAATTGCAAAATAAATATTATAGATGTATTAGAATATAATAAATTCTAATACATCTATTCTTATATAAATTAAAATTAAATATAGACTGTATGCTGGCGAAGTTTTGGTAATTAAAGACCCAAATAAACTTGGCCATTTTTTATGCCTAGAACCAGAAAGAGAGCATGAGAACAATGTAAAAGTTATTTATGTATGGAACATCCTTGGGGTTAATAAAGCAGCTCATGGTTATGGTGCCAAATTTTCAACAAAGGAGAAATAGGAAGTATCTAATGATCTAGGAATGGAAATTACAACAAAGCTAAATTCTTATATGGAAGGCAGTATTGATAAAAGATTTTCAAATGTCTTACCTGATAGAAATGGAAAAGTTCCATTCTGCATCCTTTGAAGAAAAATCTAAGTCAATGAAAGAATTAATCAATCTTAAAGAATGGTTATATAAATTTGAATATTATCATCAAGTAGCTGATGAAACATTTTTAGGGGAGTATGTATCAAAATAAAAAATATGCGAGTGATGAAGTCTTAGAGTTTATTAAAACAGAAAAGTTAGGCAGAGAAAATATCATGAAAAAATATTTCAATAGAAGCAAAAGGAAGTAAGTAAAAAATGTAAAAGTTATTTAAGTTTAGCATATTTTTGAGTAGATGTTCAATTGATAAATAAATTATGATATAATCAGTATATAATGTATAGTTAAATAACTAAGGAGGCTTAGGACTATGAAGTCTAATTTCATTTCAGTTGAAACTATAAGGGAAAAAACAGCTCCCATATTTGAAAATTATCCTATAAATAAGGCAATACTATTTGGGTCTTATGCAAAAGGTAATGTCACAATAAGTAGTGATATAGACTTATACATTGATACAAATGGAAAGTTAAGAGGACTTGATTTTGTTGGATTACTAGAAATACTTGTTAATGCTTTAGAAATAGATATAGATTTGATTGATAGGTCTCATATTGAGCAAGATTCTTTAATAATGCAGGAAATAGAAAATGGAGGTATAGTTATATATGAAAAATCAAAAGATTATTCAAAAGATAATTAACTATATCGACTCTATATTAAAATATACCAATGATGTAGATTATACTGAATTTAGAAATAATAGTATGATGGTTGAAGCTTGTGTGTTTAATTTAAGTCAAATAGGTGAATTAGTTAATAAACTTGATAAAGAATATCTTTCAAAACATCATGAGGTTCCTTGGTTCAAAATGCGTGGATTAAGAAATCGTATAGTCCATGACTATGAAGGTGTAAATTTAAATCTAATATGGGAAATTATTGATATGGATATAAAGATATTAAAGGAACAGTTGTTGAAGCTAATTAATTAGCTTCATTTTTATATCACTTAAATTGTGAAATATATCTTACCACCAAGGGGTTACTATCTCTCTACGACATCATAATCATCGATTCAAGGCACGTTAAAATCGTAACACGAACTGTGAAGGGAGTGAAATGACTGAAGAAAGCAATTTACGCCCGATGTCAGACTTACCCAAGAACACGAGCAGAGCAAGATGTGATTGGCAGCAAGCTACGACTTAGAGTATAATTCTGGTAACGTACTACAGTTTAGAGGAGAAATGATAGGGTTTAGACACATTAGATATTGGTTGAAGGACAAAAATAGGGGCAAAAATCAGTGAAAAAACACTGTTTTTTGCCCCTTAAAAATGGACTAAAATCATAGATGACAGAGGGTAATTTAGGTGCTGACAGAAGAAAATTGAATAAGAGGGGATTATTAGTTGATAGATCGGCAGATGAATTATATAATATGATGCACATAAGTAGATTTATATGATGTTGTAACGGGCCAGCAAAGCTAGCCCCTACATATTGATACTAGAGGTTGTAGGGGAGGTCTTTGACCTCCCGCTTGATGAACATCATTTATAAAATATGTATTAAGAAAGGCCATATAAATTTGCAAGGGGTGATAGTTTGGCTAAGCATGACTTTGGAATAATAGATTTCTTTGAAGAAAATAAGTGGTATAGTGAATGTGGGCCTAAAAAGTACAATTGTATTTCGGTTGATGATGACGTATTGGAAGATTGAATGGAAAAGAAAATGGATAGGAGAAATGGATAGGATTCTCCTTAAACCTTCTCCCTTAATCCTCAATTCTAATAGAACTTTATTTGAAAAAGGAAAGGAGTTTGTTTGATGAACACACATTGATATAGACATTGAAGAAACAGCTATAGAAGCTAATCAATTAGCTTATTTTTTTTGATTAGGAGTGTGTCCAGCAAAGCTAGCTATTTACATGTTGGCGAAAGCGGTGCTATTAAATATTAGATAACACACTTCGAAAAAAATGGCATTTATGGCCCAAATTTATTATAATTAGTATTAACCTAGTACTAAAATAAAAACAAATAAAGAGGGAATGGATAAAATTGAAAAACAAACACAAAATAATTACATTTGCAGCTGCTACTATAATATGTTTAGTAGTCATATATCTTCATCTTTTATCCCATGAAAAGACTCAAGAAATCTATTTAGAGCAAACTGAAAAGACTATAATAAATTTGAAAAAAGACTTTCTAAAAGATACAGTAAATAATATATTTTTTGAAATAGATAGATTAAGAGAAATTAAGCATGAAAATTATAAGAAAAACACAGAAGCTAGACTAAGGCGGTTTCAAGAAGAATTAGATTTATCAGATGAAGAATTCATACAATTTTTCATAAATAGATTTAATGACGACTTAAATCCTAAAATGTGGACAGCCTTTTTATGGGACAATAAAACAGGAGAAGTATTATATGATTCTGCTGGACTACATATAAAAACCATAGACAGTACTGTGAAGGACTTAAAGTCCTTACTCTCCTCTCACGCTGTAATTGAAAAAGGCAGCATACAAGGTATCTTTGGAGTTAGTAAGTCTTATATAGATGAAATTGTAAAAGAAGAAATTGGAGACACAATAAGAAATCGAGAATTTTCTAATGATTCTTACATATGGGTGAACGAGGTAATTAACTATGGAGGTGGGAAAGATTACGCAATTAGAAGGATTCATCCAAACCTAAGGGACACAGAGGGAACTTATTTATCTACAGATATGGAAGATATCAAAGGTAAATTGCCTTATTTAGAAGAACTAGAAGGGATAAAGAAAAATGGGGAGCTATTTTTTACTTATTATTTTAAAAAGTTAAATAGTTCTCAAGTTTCAGAGAAGATTACTTATGCAAAGCTTTATAAGGATTATGATTGGATAGTAGCCATGGGTGTTCATTTAGATGATATTGGTGCTTACACAGAAAAAGTAAATAATGAAATCCATTCCTTATCTAGTGAGTCTATAATAAGATTATTAAGATACATTTTAATAGTTTTATTAATAGGATTTACAATACTTTATTTAATAGAGAAGAAGCATTTATTGAATTCAACTAAATCCTTAGAAAAAGAAATTAACATAGATACATTAACTAAGGCATCTAGCAGAAGATTTGGAGAGATGAATCTAAATGCTCTTTTTAAGCAATATAGGTTAACAGGAGAAAAACCAGCTATTATGATGCTTGATATTGATGGCTTTAAGCATATAAATGATAATTATGGTCATAAAACGGGAGATATTGTCCTTATTGAAATTGTTAAGACAATAAATCATATTATAAGAAGCTCTGATCAATTAATTCGCTGGGGTGGGGATGAGTTTGTAGGCATATTCCCAGGATTAAGAGAAGAGCATATAATGGAATTTGGTGAAAAATTATTAGATGGAATTGCTTCATTAGAGATTCCAGCGGGAAATGAGACTTTCAGCATAACCATTTCCATAGGTTTTTCTTATTTTAAAGATACTGATAATGATTACAATGATGTTTTAAAGAGAGCAGATGATGCACTATACAAGTCAAAAGAACAAGGGAAAAACAGAGTAAATATATGGCATATTTCATAAATTATACATCATATGCATTTTAAAAAAAAATATTGCTTAAGTATTGTCAATAATAGAAAAATATATTTGTTATCTCTTTGACAAATATATTTTTTTGTTCTATTATGATGTATAATAATTCTATAAACAATAGCATTTATTGTCGAAAAAAGTATAGTTTGTTTATTAACTGTGGAATTATGATTAATATTACCTTGTTAAGGAGGGGAAAAATGAAAAAGATTAGTACAAGAATAGTACTTACTGTATTAATTTGTTCTATTACTATGTCACTGCTTGTTGGAGTGACAAGTATGTTCAGAAGCATGGAAGTAATTGAAAAAGAAGCTAAAACTAGTCTCTATGCAACTGGGGATGTTTATTCTAAAGGTTTTAATGAAGATTTACATATTCTCGAAAACACTTTATCTAGCATGTATCAAATAGTAGATGGAACTATTGAGGTAGCTAGATTAAGGGAACCAGGTTATTTAGCCACTTATTCTAATACAATTCTAAGCCCTATAATTCAAAGAATGGCTAGAGAGACTGACAAATGTGCAGGACTATACATAGTTTTTGATCCAAAATACACAGGTAGATCCGAAGGGATATGGGCAGCAGTTGATGACAACGGTAAGCTTATGCATTCAATTCCTACCAATATTGCAGGAAAAAGCCCTGATGATCCATCAGCATCTTTTTATTACGATGCTGTGAGGGCAGGAAAGGCAGCATGGGGAGACCCTTATGTCAACAATGCAAACTCAAATGTAATGACTTACTCAATGCCAATTGTAGTTAATGGTACGACTATTGGTGTAATAGGTGCAGACATGAAGGCAGGAGAGCTTATAAAGGGAGTTGAAGATATAAAGCTATATGAAACAGGATATGCATTCATGCTTAACAGGGATTATGATTATCTAATTCATCCTACTCTAGACAAAAGTAGCAATTTAAACACTATAAACAATGGACAATACAGCTATATTGTAGATGAAATAGAAGAAAAGGGAACAGGGGTAATAGACACTGTATTTGCTGGTGAAAGAAAAATAATGGTTTTTTCAAAGCTAATAGACGGAAAAACTTTGATTTTAACTATTCCTAGACATGAAATACTAAAAGATATGCTTATGACTGTATATATTATTATAGGAGTTATATTAATTTCGGCTCTCTTAGCAACAATCATATCATTTGTATTAGGAAAGAGGATTTCCGACCCAATAGTTCTGGTGAATGGAATATTAGATACCACCTCAAAGCTAGATTTAACTGATATAGAAGAAACTAAGGAAATAAAAGCTATATTAAGCAGAAAAGATGAGGTAGGCTCTATACTTAAAGCAACTGCAGTATTAAGGGAAGAGATAAGAAAAATATTAAGAACTATAAATGATACTACTGAAGACGTAGTAGAAAACATTCAGAGTCTAAACTTAGCTACTTCAGAAACTAGCCAATCTATAAATGATGTAGCTAAGACTGTAGAAGAGCTAGCTCAAGCTTCTATGGAACAAGCTGAAGATGCAGAAACAGGCTCAGAGAAATTAAATAGGTTAGCTCAAGAAATAAAGATAGCAGTAGAGCATGGGGGAATAGTTGTAGAGAACTCCATGAAGGCACAAAGGATAAACGAAGAAGGTTCAAAAGCTATGAATAGTATGGTGGACAAGTTTGATGTAACAGTTAAGTCCTCTCGTATTCTTTCAGAAAATGTGAATTCACTTTTAGATAAATCCCAGTCAATTGGGAATATACTAAATACAATTATGGATATTTCGGAGCAGACTAACCTTCTTGCATTAAATGCAGCTATAGAAGCAGCTAGAGCAGGAGAAGCTGGTAGAGGCTTTGCAGTAGTAGCAGAGGAAATAAGAAAATTATCTGAAGAGACAGGACGTGCTACTAAAAGCATAGAGGATATATTAAAATCCATACAGCATGAGGTAGGCACAACTAAAGACAATATGGATACATCAGAAGGGGCCCTCAAGGATGCTAATGAATCCCTAGAGCAATCTAAAAAAGCCTTTGAAGAAATATATTCATCTCTTGTATCTGTAATGGAAGCTATAGAAAAGTTAGGAGAAAACTTAAATAAAGTAGATGAAGAAAAAGAAGAAGTGATATTAGCTATACAAAGTATATCTTCTATAACTGAAGAGACTGCAGCTTCTACAGAAGAACTATCAGCTTCTATGGAGGAGCAGGCGGCTACAATGGAGACCGTAGCTAATAATACTGAAAATCTAACAAGAACAATAAAGAGATTAGATGAATTAGTTCATAGATTCAGACTATAATACTATATTTTATAAAGCAGGGTCGGTACTTCGGTATCGATCTTGTTTTATATCTAGTAATAGCCACAAAATTTCTTTACTCATAGTAATAAAATATTTTGCAAACAAGGAAATCCAATCAAAAGAGAGAATTAATTACAGTAATATTATAAATATATACAAAGGTAAGGGTTATTTTGTACTAGATACCTTAAAAACTCATAATTTAAAAGAAGGAGGACATAAATGCTTAATATAATTGACAGAGCAAAAAATATAGAAAATGAAATAATAAATTGGAGAAGAGAGCTTCATCAAATACCAGAAGTAGGACTAAACTTGCCACAGACTGCAAAATATATCACAGCCCAACTAGATAAAATGGGGATAGAGTACCATACACTAGTAAAGGGTAACGCAATAGTAGGTCTTATAAAGGGCAATGGTAAAGGAAAGACCATAGGCTTAAGAGCGGATATTGACGGGCTTCCAGTTAAAGAAGAAACAGGACTAGATTTTCAGTCTACAAACGGAAACATGCATGCATGTGGACATGATGGGCATGCAGCCATATTACTTGGAGCAGCTAAGATACTAAATGAAAATAGAGATAAATTTAGAGGAAATGTAAAGCTGTTGTTTCAGCCAGGAGAAGAATATCCAGGAGGAGCAAAGCCTATGATAGAAGAAGGGGCTATGGAGAGCCCAAAGGTAGATGCAGTAATGGGACTTCATCTAGGAAATCTAGGGAAAGGCATACCAACAGGGAAAATAGGCGTATGTTATGGAGCAATGATGGCAGCAGTAGATGTAATGCATATTAAAATAAAGGGCAAAGGAGCCCATGGAGCCTATCCTCACCAATCCATAGATCCAATTGTAATAGCCTCAGAGGTAGTATTAGCACTACAAACCATAGTAAGTAGAGAAATTAATCCAGTAGAGCCTGCAGTAGTATCCGTAACAAGGATAGAAGGAGGCTTTAATCATAACATTATTCCTGATATAGTAGAAATTCAAGGAACAATAAGAACCTTAAATGAAAGCACTAGACATAGAATCGCCAAGAGAATAGAGGAAATAGTAAAAGGCATAACCATGGCACATGGAGGAAGCTACGAATATAAATACGAATATTGCTATCCAGCCTTGGTAAATTCAGAGGAATTCACAAAAACCTTTGTAGAATCAGCTAAAAAAATAGTAAGCGAAGAAGATATAGTAGAAATGAAAACACCCGTAATGGGAGCTGAGGATATGTCGTTTTTTCTTAGGGAAGCCCCAGGCACCTTTTTCTATTTAAGCAACCCTAGAGAAATAGATGGGCAATACTACCCACATCACAATCCTAAATTCGACATAGATGAAAGTCAACTGTGGAAGGGAGTAGCACTTGTATTGCAAGGCACAATAGATTGGTTAAATAAAAACTAGGTAATATTGCCTAGTTTTTGTTTTGCCTTTAACAAATCACCAAAAACTTCAAAATAATGTTGACAAATTTGGTCTAATAGAATAAACTAAAACAAATAGGTTTAATGAGTTAGACCGAAGGAGGTAATCTTATGGATGATATAAAAATATTCCATGCAGAGTATAAATTTATGGAAATATTATGGGATAACGAGCCTATAAAAAGTTCGGACCTAGTTAAGTTAGCAAGGGAGAAATTAGGATGGAAAAAATCAACCACATATACGGTTATACGAAGACTAGTAGATAGGAGAATAATTTCAAATGAAGATTCAATTGTCAGGGCAGTAGTGGGGAGAGAATTAGCCCAGAGAGTAGAAACAGAAGAGCTAATAGATAAAGTTTATGGAGGCTCTATTAAATCATTTTTTGCAAGCTTCTTACAAAAAGAAAACCTATCTAAAGAAGATATAGAAGAGCTAAAAAAAATAGTCAATAAATTGGATTAGGGGGTATGTAACATGCTTGAGAGTATTTTTTTTACAATTATTAGCATGAGCATTATAGCTTCAATAATTGCATTATTTATAGGTGTAATCAGAAATGCTCTAGGAAAATATCTTCCGAAAAGCTTTTCATATTATTTATGGTTCATTGTATTATTTAGGCTGATTTTACCTATAAATTTTTCTTCAAGCTTGAGCTTATTTAACTTTATGCCTAATACAACAACTATAATAAGCAGAGTAAGCAGGAATATAGAAACAGAGGCAATGCAAAATAACATAAATAATGTAGTATCAAATAGCACTACTATCTCTCAAGGAAATGCTGCAGCAACTGTTACTCCAAATAGTCAGCTTCAAATAATTTTTCTAGGTGCAAGCATTATATGGGTTCTAGGTATGATATTCTTAATCATAAGGAGCATCATAAGATATTATAATGCATCAAAAGTGCTGGATACAGCAACTATAATCAAAGATATTGATATAAGCCATATAAAGAAAAGTATGAAGCTTAATAGAAATATTAGTATATACTCATTAGATTTGCTTCAAAGCCCATTAGTATATGGATTGCTAAAGCCTAAAGTTATTGTACCAGCTTCCATGGTAGATAATATCCATACTAGTGAATCGATGCAAATACTAGCACATGAAATACATCATATTAGAAGATTTGATAATATACTTAAGCTAATTTGGTCTATTGCAATCTGTATTCATTGGTTTAACCCTATAGTTTGGCTATCTGCTAAGTATTTTAACGAAGACATGGAGCTATCCTGTGACGAGAAGGTAGTAAAGGCTTGGGAAGATGATATTAGAAAAGCTTATGCTAGCTCTTTAATAAATATTGCAGATAAGCAAAGCCATACATTGCAGGGAAACTTTCTTTTCTTTGGTGAAAGCAACATCAAAGCTAGAGTTAAAAATGTTATGAAGTTCAAAAAGCCAAAGCTTCTGATTACACCGATTGCAATTATACTTCTAGGAGCTACAACTATATTCACATTGACTAATAAAAAAGAACAGATAATATATAGAAATGAAAACTTTGGATTTGTACTTACTATGGATAAAAAAATATTTGATAAATTTAAAATCCTTGAGGAAAGCAGTGGAGTATTTTTCATCAACAAAGATGTTTACGGAGCTTATCCTTATGACAAGATAGGAACAGTATTTAGAATTGAAGCATATCAAAAGGAGAGAATTACTAGAGATGATTTAGAGGAGCTAAATTCTATATATAATTTAGAATATATAGGCGAAAATAATAAGTTTTATTTTGGGTGGGCGTATCCAACGGATATAGCATATCCCCATGATAATGAGGAGCTAAAAAAATCCTATGAAAGGACTACTGAAGCAGCCTCTAAGATAAGGGAATCTATAGAGATTATAGAGCCTGGTAATGATAGATATGCATATAATGAAAATCTAAAATCAGCATATGAAGGCTTTGTAGATGGAGTAGAATTTGGGCTAAATTCTCCAGCGGAGGAAGTAGTTAAAAATTGGGGAGAGCCACTAGACATAGGCTATCTATATGGAGGACTTTATTTAGCATATGAGGATGTAGTATTTTATACAGATGGATATATGAAAAACGACAACAGCTATACCTATGGAACCATAGGTAGAATAGATACAAGAGAAAGCTATGGCATTAAAGCAGGAGCCATGACTACAGATATGGTAATGGGTGTTTTAGGTGAGCCTGACGGATGGCAAGTCTATGATGAGGAATGGAAGGACCCAGAAGGGGATATTCATCCTAAGGCATATTATTATGCAGGGGATTATACCATAACCATATCCTATAGAGTAGACAATAGACTTGTTCAATACATTAGTATAGATGATTATAGACCATTGCCAGTTGTAGGCAGGGGAGGTTTTTTAGTTCTTAATGACAATGAAAAAGAAGCATATGAAAGATTTATACAAAATTTTGATGAAAAAGAGCTAAATGGACTAAGTGTCATAAGTATATTAAAGCTTTATCTTCATTGCCATAAGGAAGGCAATTTTGAAGCACAGTGGGAATTATACACCAAAGAAGATACAGAATTTGGCTGGGATAAAAAAGAACACATAGCCATGCGTAAGAAAGAAGAGGAAATAGATTTTAGTAGGTACTTTGAGAATCCCGTAAATATAGAAATAGATTATTTTAGAGACCGTACAAGAGCAACATTATCATGGGAGGATATTAAAATAAAAAATGATCCTTCAAATTCACCAGGAAGCAGAATTAACTTTAGATTAGCAAAGAATAAAGATGGTATATGGAAGGTTGAATTTTCACGAAAAGATTAGCTTTAGAGTCTAGATTATTCTAGGCTCTTTAATTATTCTTAAGCTTTACACAGAACTTATGTTCTATTATAATATAAGTATAAAATAGGCTTTATTAAGGAGTGATTCCTATCTATACTTCTAAATACTTAGGTCAAGCTGAGAAACTCCATATTATTCATGTAGACATGGATGCATTTTATGCATCTGTTGAAGAGCATGATAATCCTAAATTAAAGGGCTTACCTATTATAGTAGGAGGCTTAAGCAATCATGGCATAGTAACTACTGCAAACTACATAGCTAGAAAATACGGAGTTCATTCTGCCATGCCTATTTTTATGGCTAAACAAAAATGTCCAAGGGCGTGTTTTCTGCCTGTTAGAATGGAGAGGTACAAGGAGGTTTCCAGACAGGTTTTCCATATTTTATACGGTATTACTGATTTAGTCGAGCCTTTATCTATAGATGAGGCTTATTTAGATGTTTCAAACATAGAAATAAATCCTATTGAAATAGCCCAAAAAATAAAAGAAGAGGTAATGAAAAAAACTGGCTTAACCATGTCCATAGGTATTTCCTATAATAAGTTCTTAGCAAAGCTAGCCTCAGATTGGAATAAACCTAATGGGTTAAAAATTATTACAGAAGACATGGTGCCTAGTATTTTATTACCACTTCCAGTTAAATCTGTCTACGGAATCGGGAAAAAAACTTCAAAAAGGTTAAATAACATAGGCATATATACAGTCGAAGATTTGATGAGGCTTTCAGAAGAATTTATGGTAGAATTTTTTGGGAAATCAGGCATAGAAATATATAATCGAATCCGTGGTATTGATTCGAGAGAGGTAAATACAACTCGTGAAAGAAAATCTCTAGGGACAGAACGTACCTTTTCAAAATACACAAAGGATAAAGAAATACTTAAAGACTATCTTCATAGATTTGCATTAGAGATAGAAGCATCCCTACAAAGTAAAAATCTTCAAGCCAAGACAATAACATTAAAGATAAAGGATATCCAATTTAGAACTCAAACAAAAAGTAAAACCTTAAACAACTATATTAGTAGCTATAATGATATATTTGAGCTGGCAGTTAATCTTCTAGACGAAATTAGATTAACACAAGATATTAGACTAATAGGTTTAACTGCATCTAATCTTATTACATTAAAATTAGAACAGCTTTCCTTATTTGATTGAAAGGTAGTATTCTATCCCTTGTTTCTTAAGCCTTAGTAAGCTCGTCAATTTTTGCAGCTAAAATAAAGTCATTTTCATGGAGCCCATTTATTTTGTGAGTCCACAATTTTACTAGGACCTTTCCCCATGAAAGGTAAATATCAGGGTGATGGCCTTCCTTTTCTGCTAGTTCACCCACTTGGTTAGTAAAATCTAAGGCTTCTTTAAAGTTTTTAAATTTATAACTTCTTTCTAATCTTTGATAATCAATTACCTTCCATTCCTTATCTAGAGATTTATGAAACTGGATTATTTCATCTTTTGTTAGAGGCTCAGCACCAATGCTACAGGGAATACATTTTTTTGATGAAAGCTCATTCATTAGCCAACCTCCTTTCTCCAATTAAAAGAAGGGATACCCTTCCTTTTATAATTTATATATGCATTATATGTATACCCAAAGATAGATAATCAAATACTATAGACTATATGCAAAAATGTATAACTTATCCACAAAAAGTTAATAATCATACCGTAAAGCTTGAAAGAAAGGGGTATGAATGTGGATAAATCGAAAAACAAAACAGTAAAGACTATGGGGATGAATGTAAATATTAATAGCTTTTTTAGTAAACTAAAAAATAATTTAGGAACAAATGAAATAACTGAAGATGAAAGGCTTCTAACTGAACTAAATAAAGCTCTTGAGGAATGGGAAAATGCAGAACTGTATTTTCAAAGTGTAGTAGAGCCTGGACTAATAGATTACGCAATACATAATATGGAGGCTTCTAGAACAAAATATCTTTATTTACTGAAGAACGCAAGAGAAAAGGGTATAAGAGCAGAAAATTTAAATAATAGCTTGTAATATTTGTCCTCAAAACTCCATATATTAGAAATACAACAGGAATATTATGAAAGATAATATTCCTATTGTTTTTATGAAGAGCTAATATTCCATACATAGAGGTGAGAAAATGGGATTGGGAATAGAAATCAGTGTAATACTTGCTTACGCAGGTGGGCTAATCCTTTTATATTTCTTAGGATGGCTTCTTATAATTCCAATTAAATATTTATTAAAATTAATTATTAATGGAATAACAGGAGGAATCCTTTTGCTGCTAGTAAATCTTTTAGGAGGATTTGTAGGTATATCAGTAGCTATTAATCCTGTAACAGCACTTATAGCAGGATTTTTAGGAGTTCCAGGGGTTATTCTGCTTATCGTATTGCAATATATATTATAGATATTGTAAGAGCTGAATTACATATCTAAAGCATAAAAAAACAATCCGAAATTAGCCTCATTTGAAATTTTCTTAAATTTCTGGTTTAATATATATATACCATAAAAACTAAAGGAGGAATTTTAATGGGAGTACCAAAAATAAAAGCGGAAAACAGAAAAGAATTAGGTGGAATAAATTCAAAAAAGCTTAGGGCTTCAGGATATACACCTGGAGTTATATATAGCCATGGTGAAGACACACAAACCATTAGGCTTGAAACCCTAGAATTAAACAAACTTCTTAACCGGTATGGGGAAACTGGAAGAATTGAAATTGAACTAGAGGGAGAAGCAGTATCTGCATTAATTAAAGAAGTTCAAAGAGATCCAGTAATGGCCACAGTATTACATGCAGACTTCCAAAGACTATCAGCAGATGTACCGGTTAGAATCCGTGTACCAATAGCTATTCAAGGAAGAGAATCAGTAGAAGAGGCAACAAGAGGAGTTGTAGAGCAGCAGCTAATGGAAATAGAGGTACAATGCTTGCCTAAGTATATACCTCAATATGTAGCAGTAGATGTATCTTCTCTTGATTTTGGTCAAAACATAGTTCTTTCTGATCTTGATATTGCAAAAGATGAAAACTATGAAATATTTACTGAGCTAAGTGAAGTAATAGTATCCTTAACTGCTAGTAGTAAGGTTGAAGAGCCTGAAGAAGAAACAGAAGTACCTATTTATGAGAGTGAAAAAAGTATTTTAGAAGAAGAATAAAATATAGCCCAGGATTATCCTGGGCTATAACTATTTAACTACTCTTATCCTAGACTTCTTTGAAGATTTTTCATTGTTAAAATGAATCCTTCCCATACCTACCGGTGCAGAGTTTGTAGGTACTTTAATAGTACTAATAATATCTACGAAAATAAAAATCTGAAATATTAAGACAGGAATTAGCAAAATACTCAATAGGATGACCTTCATATTATCATCTCCATTACAAAAATTTACAAAACAATATAAAATAAGTCTTTGTTTTTACATTATATCATAAAAAATGTGTTTTTATATAGATAATAAGAACTAATAATAAGGAAAAATGTAAAATATTTATTGTAGTTACTATACTAAGTCTTGAAAAGCATAGTAGAAAGGATGTATTATAGTATATAAGTTAAATTGTTTTCAATATAGAGAATCAGAAACTGACACATGACAAAAATCTATGTTAGAAAGGAAATAATTATATGAGAATTTCATCAATAGTAGTTGTAGAAAAAAAAGAAAGACCCTTTTGGCAGATCGTTTTATCTATACTACTAGGAATAATCTTCATAAACTATTTAATAACCTTATGTAACTATTTAGGCGAAAAGTATGCTGGTATTGCAAGTGTAGTAGTACTCATTGCTTCCATTGGGATTTGTACTCTAATAATCATGAAGCTAATGTCACATTTTGTATACTCAATAGAAGAGGATACACTAGTATTTGAAAGAATAATAGGGAAAAAAAGAAACATAGCTTTAACGCTCAAGCTAGACGAGATAACTAGCTTAAAGCCTTATAAAGAAGTGAAAAAAAAGGATAAAGAAATTGCATTGACCTACAAATTTGTATGCTCTAGAGAACATGACGAGTACTACGCAGGAGAATTTGAAAGGGAGTCAAAAAAATATAGGTTTATCTTCAAGCCTACAGAAAAAATGCTAGAGGTTATAAATAAAAGCTTAGAGTAAAAATAAAAGGTGAATTACTCACCTTTTATTTTTTGTATACTTATAATAACCATCTGGTCATATTCATTCAAGTTGTAAGAGAATTTAACCTGGTCATTTTGATTTAATTCTGCTACCGTTTCCTTAACATCATCAGACAGCCTATAAACTAAAGGTTCATTATTTACAATTATCTCACAGGAATTACTATCTGCAAGACCAACAAAAACTCCTTCTTCCTCCATAGCTTCATCAGAATCTTCTACAATAGATGTGTTTGTAAATTCACCAAAGCTTATGCTTCTAGAATCCTTGGGAATTCTAATTAAGGCATTAGGATAGGTTAAGGCTGTAGTAACCATTTCATCAGGCTTAGGAGCATTAACCTGACCATTTATTATAATAGAACCTTCTTCTCCTACTACTGAAGAAATCTCCACAGAGTACCCTCCAGAAGGCTTTTCACCAGCACCTACTAAGATATAAGTGTAATCCTTAAAATTAAAAGAAGATAAATCCTCCTTCTTGTAATTTTCATTAAACCATTCTTCCAGCTGGCTATCTGTTAAAGCATCTGAACCTACCATTTCAAAATCAATATTTCCTATAGTAGCAGATGTGCTTTTCCCTCTTGAACAAGCAGTAAATAATGATATGCTTAGAGCCATTATCATGAAAAACACAATAATTTTTTTATTCTTCATCTCTGTAAATACCTCCTTAATATAATTTGCCATAGGATAAGTCTACTTTCTTATGATTTTAGACGTAAATTATTTATATTAGTTCCATGTGTATAGCTTTGGTAGCCTGTAGCTGTACTAGCTTTAGAGAATCTTAGGTCATATGAATAAAATCAAGAACAATGGCCATGCAATGCGAATAGAATATAATATAAGGGCAATAATTAAGATAAACTAGTTTAAGGAGTTGGTCTAATGAACCCTAACATATGCCAGATATGCAATGGAATAGAAAAAGACGGAATTAACTTGTTGGGAGCACATTTATGTACGAATTGTTTAAATAGAATATCAAAAACAGATATAGATGACATAGAATATGAATATTACAAATCAATAATAAAAAAAACTTGGCTTAATTACATAATTGAATACAGTTAACAAAAAAAGATATAGAGGCAGACTCTATATCTTTTTTACTTAATTAAAATAAAGGAAATTGACTCTAAAAGTAGAAATAATACATCAGGAGGAATGCTATGAACACACCAATTATAAATGGTTTAAAAAAATATATTTTAGAAAACAATACAAGATTTCATATGCCTGGACATAAGGGAAAAGATAGTCTAAGCTTTTTAGGAGGTCTAATACCATATATAGACGTAACAGAAGTAGGAGGGACAGATAATCTTCATAATCCTGAGGGCATAATCTATGAAAGTCAAAAGCTTTCAGCAAAAGCTTTTGGAGCAAAGGAAAGCATTTATTCAGTAAATGGAACTACTGGCGGATTACATGCAGCAATTATGGCCTGCATTAGGCCAGGAGGCAAGGCTTTAATACAAAGAGATTGTCATAGAGCAGTATACAATGCACTAATACTTGGAGGGATAACACCAAAATACATATATCCTAGATATAGTCATGAATATAATATAGTTACAACACTAAATCCAGATGATATAGAAAAGGAGCTTACAGAGGATAGTGAAATAGAAGCTGTAATAATTACTTATCCTTCATACTATGGAATATGCTCAGATATAAAGAAGATAGCCGAGATAGTACACAAGCATAATAAGATTTTAATAGTAGATGAGGCTCATGGAAGCCATTTAAAATTTAGCAAAAGACTCCCTGTATCTGCATTAGAAGCAGGAGCAGACATAGTAGTACAAAGCACACATAAAACCTTACCTGCATTTACCCAAAGCTCCATAGTACATGTAGGCTCAGATAGAGTAGACATTCACAGATTAAGAACCTTTATTTCTATGCTACAAACCACAAGTCCATCCTATATACTTATGTCCTCCATAGATTTTGCAGTAGCCTATATGGAAATGCATGGAGAGTACAAGCTAGGATGCTTACTGGACAATATTGAAAAATGGACATCATATATGAAGGATATTCAAAACCTTACTATACTTAACAAAGACTCAAAGAATAACGAAATCCATGACTTTGACAATACAAAAATACTTCTTAAGGTTCATGGTGTCACCGGAAAGTCTGTAGAAGATATGTTAAGAGAAAAATATAATATACAGCTAGAAATGAGCGATTATTATTATGGAGTTGCACTAACTTCCGTATTAGACGAGGATGAGGACCTAGAAAAACTTGCATATTCTATTGAGTATATATGTAAAAGGTACTCCTATATTGAAGAAGACCAGAATAAAATAGATATAAGGCAGATTAAACCAAAGCTACATACAACCTTAAAAGATGGCTTTTATAGTGATAAAACTGAAATAGAACTAATCAAAAGCAGTGGCAGAATAGCGGCGGACTTTATCATACCTTATCCTCCTGGTATTCCAATACTATGTCCTGGTGAGATTATAACAGAGGAAATTATTCAATATATCCAGGCCTTAAAGAAAAATAATATGCAAATATTAGGCTTTTTAGATTATAATAGAGAGAAGATAAGGGTAGTTAAATAGACCAACGTGTAAGAGCTTAGGGAAAGGATGATAAAGATGAAAGGGATTTTCATAACATTAGAGGGACCTGATGGTTCTGGGAAAAGCACAATAACCAGATTGCTATCAGAATATTTAAAGGAAAAGGGGCAGGATGTAGTCACTACTAGAGAGCCTGGTGGAACAAAAATAAGTGAAGACATAAGAACGATTATACTTGATAGCAAAAACACAAGTATGTCTAATGTAACAGAGGCACTTTTGTATGCTGCTTCACGAGCACAGCATGTTTCACAGAAAATAGCACCAGCTATAGAAGAAGGTAAGATAATTATTTGTGATAGATTTGTTTTATCGAGCCTTGTATACCAAGGCATAGGTAGAGGGCTTGGAGTAGATAAGATTAAAGCCATAAACGATTTTGCTATCCAAGGAGTAGAGCCTGACTTAATATTATTTTTTGATATATCACCAGAGATTGCACTCAAAAGGAAAACTAGAAGAAACCAAGGCGATAGATTAGAACGAGAAAAGCTAGATTTCCATCAGAAAGTATATGAGGGATATCTAAGTTTGATAGAAATCTATGAGGGTAAAATTAAAGTAATAGATGCTACTAAAACAAAGGAGAATACCTTTGAACAGGTTAGAGCTATAGTAGACAATTTGTTAGAAAAAAAGAAGGAGGAATAAAGCATGAAGCTTGTAATAGCCATAATTCAAGATGAGGACACTACCAATTTAATCTCAAAGCTTACAGAAGAAGAATTTAGAGTTACTAAGCTAGCATCTACAGGTGGATTCTTAAAGTCTGGCAATACAACTCTTCTAATAGGAGTAGATGATGAAAGAGTTGAAGATGTGGTTAAAATAATAGAAAAAGTATGTAAGCCAAGGGACATTACAGCTACAGTATCTACAATTCCAGTAGTAGAAGACACATTTATTCCATATCCGTATAATATAAAAATAGGAGGAGCAACAGTATTTATATTAGATGTAGATAGGTATGAAAGAATATAGAATAAGTTATCCTAATACAATGTGAAGGGAGGCAAATCAATGAAACTTGTAATAGCCATAGTTCAAGATGACGATGCTTCAAAACTTGTTGATAAATTAATGAAAACAGGATATAGTGTTACTAAGCTAGCATCTACAGGAGGCTTTTTAAAATCAGGTAATACAACTATATTGACAGGTGTAAAAAAAGAAGAAGTAGATAATGTGATTAAAATAATTGAAGAATTATGCAGCTCTCGAAAGATGATCACTACGCCACCACCTCCTGTTGCATGGTCTTCTGGAGTATACATGGCATACCCAGTGGAGGTCCAGGTTGGAGGTGCAACCATATTTGTAGTAGATATAAATAGATTCGAGAAAGTATAGGTGAGATCTATTATGAAGATAAACGATATAATGAACAAATCAACCCAATCTGTTGATATATTAAGCAACCAGGGAGGGAACAAGAAAGGCACTTCTAGATTAACATTTTCAGAAGAGATGAAGAGGTCAGACGAGCTTACAGCAAAAGAGAGATTAGAAAACCTGCTCCAAAGAATAGACAAGCAGGCCAGTCGCCTATCAAAAAATATTACAATCAAAGAGGTTTTAGCATATAAAAAGCTTATTTCTGAATTTATGAAAGAGTCAGTAGATTCCATGGTCAAATTTAAGAAGGACAGCTTTCTTGACAGCAGAGGCAGACATAGAGTATATGGAATTATAAAAAAAGTAGATCAGGAGCTAGAAGCACTAACTAAAGATGTATTATCTCAAGAAAAGGATAATATTAAAATATTAAAGAGACTAGACGATATAAGAGGTTTAATCCTTGATATATATATGTAGTGGAGGTTTTTATGGATTTTGAAGATATAATAGGTCATGAAAATATTATTGAGGGCTTAAAAAATGCAATAAGAAATGATTTAGTATCTCATAGCTACCTTTTTGAAGGACCTAAATCCATTGGAAAAGAAAGACTTGCTAAGAGTCTAGCTAAAACCCTATTATGCCAAAGGGGTGGGGATAGCCCATGCAATAAATGCTCATCCTGTATTAAGTTTGATTCAGGAAATCATCCTGATTTTCATATAGAATATCCTGATGGGAATTCATTTAAAAAAGAGCAAATAGACGAGCTTCAGAGATCAATCATTAAAATACCGTTAGAATCAGATAGGAAAGTTTATATTTTAGACCATGTAGATAAGATGACACAATCTGCTCAAAATAGCTTTCTTAAAACCTTAGAAGAGCCTCCTAGATATGCTGTACTAATACTACTAGGAATAAACAGCTATAGTCTGCTCCCTACCATAGTTTCCAGATGTCAATTAATAAAATTTAACTCAGTAGATAAGACCATAATAGAAAAGGCATTAATAAGCATTTATGACAAAACAGAAGAACAAGCTAGATTTATAACCTCATTTTCAAATGGAATTGTTGGAAGAGCAATAGAATTATCAAAGTCTGACAGCTTTAAAAGCCTTAGAGATGAAACAATAGAAATTTTAGATACTGTTACTAAGGGAGATAAACTAAAGGTTTATTTTGGAAGTGATTTTTTTGAAAAGAACAAAGAAAATATTGACGAAATCATGGATATTGTTTTAATATGGTACAGAGACTTAATTGTATATAAGGAAACTGAGAATATAGATTTTATAATTAATAGGGATAAAATTGACATAATTATTTCACAATGTAAAAATCTATCAAGAATGAAAATTAATGATATAATAGATACAGTAGTAAAAACAAAAGATGATATTCATGCAAATGTAAATTATCAGCTTGCAATCGAAGTAATGCTTTTAAAAATCCAGGAGGTAGAAATATGGTAACTGTTGTAGGAGTAAGATTTAAGAAAGCAGGGAAAATATACTATTTTGACCCTGATAATATAGATATATTAAAGGATGATTATGTAATAGTAGAGACTGCTAGAGGCATAGAGTTTGGTCAAGCTGTAGTTGGCATAAAAGAAGTAAAGGAGGAGGAAATAGTTCCTCCGCTGAAAAAGGTTCTAAGGGTAGCTACTGCTGAAGATATAAATACTCATCAAGAGAATGTGAATAAGGAAAAAGAAGCATTTGATATATGCTTTAAAAAAATAGAGTGCCATAACCTAAATATGAAGCTAATAGATGTGGAATATACCTTTGATAATAACAAAGTAATTTTTTATTTTACAGCTGATGGAAGAGTTGACTTTAGAGAGCTTGTAAAGGACTTAGCAGCTATATTCAAGACAAGAATAGAACTAAGACAAATTGGGGTAAGAGATGAATCAAAAATGATAGGTGGATTAGGCCCTTGTGGACGTTCACTTTGCTGTTCTACATTTTTAGGTGAATTTGCTCCAGTATCTATTAAAATGGCAAAGGAACAAAGCCTATCATTAAATCCAACAAAAATATCAGGCATATGTGGAAGGCTTATGTGCTGTCTAAAGTACGAGCATGAGGTTTATGAGGAAATATTAGAAAGACTTCCATGTGTAGGCTCAATAGTAAAGACACCACAAGGAAAAGGTGTAGTTATAGAAACAAATACCCTTCTTGAGATGGCTAAGGTGAAGGTTAAGTTACCAGATAATACAGAAGAGCTAATACCTTTTTCAATCAACGATATAAATGAAATAGAAAAGCCGGCTTTACCTAAGGAAGATGACATTAACCTGCAAATAGATGACGTAGAGGACATTAAAGAATTAGAAAAGCTTATGAAAGAAGATTAAATGTTAAATATTTATAAAAGTACTTTTATTTAAAAAAGATAAGTGGTACAATATTAAAGGATATACGAAGTGTCATTTTCTTAAGGAGGTGAACCCTATGGCATATAAAATAACAGATGCATGTATAAGCTGTGGAGCATGTGAACCAGAATGTCCTGTAGGCGTTATAAGCGCAGGAGATGATAAGTACGTAATAAATCAAGATGGTTGCATTGATTGTGGTGCTTGCGCAAATGTTTGCCCAGTTGACGCACCAATACCAGACTAATAAATACTTAAAAAAGAGACCTGAAAGGGTCTTTTTTTGCTACCAAATACTCTGATAGAAGCTTTTGTTGTATCATTAAGTAAAATGATATAATACTAATATAGATTGTTTATCAAATGATAAAATGAGGAGCGGTTTTATGAAAAATGTAGTATTGAAAGAAAATGAAAGAATAGATGATTTGAAATTAAAAGGGCTTAAAATAATTCAAAACACAGATGGCTTTTGCTTTGGAATGGATGCTGTTCTGTTGTCAAGCTTTTGTGAAATAAGAAAAAATGCAACTATAGTGGATTTAGGCACAGGCACTGGAATTATACCACTTCTCATATGGGGAAAAAATCAGGTTAAAAAAATATATGGAATAGAAATACAAGAAGAAGTTGCCCAAATGGCTAAAAGAACTGTAGAAATGAATAACCTTGAGGACAGTATCCAGATAATAAACATGGATTTAAATAATGCTCCCGAAAAGCTAGGCATAAATATCTTTGACACAGTAATTTCAAATCCCCCTTACATGCTTCAAGGAGGAGGTATAATAAATCCAGAAGATAAAAAGGCTATATCTAGACATGAGATAACTTGCACCCTAGAGGATGTCATAAGGACAGGGAGTAGATTACTAAAGCATAATGGAAGCTTTTTTATGGTACATAGACCTCATAGGATAGTGGACATCTTTTGCTTGCTAAGAGAATATAAGCTTGAACCAAAGAAGATTAGATTTGTACATCCAAAAGTAGAGGATAAGCCTAATCTAGTACTCATCAAGAGCGTAAAAGCATCTAAACCAGAGCTGAAATTTGAAAAACCACTTTATGTATATAATGATGACGGTACATATACAGAAGAAATATATAAAATATACGGAATGGAAAAGAGGTGAGACATCCTTGAGAGATATAGGTAAACTATATATTTGCCCCACACCTATAGGCAATTTAGAAGACATAACCTTAAGAGTATTAAACACATTGAAGGAAGTAGACCTTATAGCAGCAGAAGATACTAGGCATACTATAAAGCTCCTAAATCACTTCCAGATTAAAAAGCCTCTTACTAGCTACCATGAGCATAATAAAAGAGAAAAAGGAGAAGTAATAATACAAAAAATATTAAATGGAGAAAGCATTGCATTAGTATCAGATGCAGGAATGCCAGGCATATCAGACCCTGGAGAGGATTTGATAAAACTAGCCATCGAAAACAATATAGAAGTTACAGCACTTCCTGGAGCTACAGCTTCAATTTTAGCATTAGTATTATCAGGCTTACCTACTGGGAAATTTGTATTTGAAGGATTTTTGCCATCTAAGGGTAAAGAAAGAAGAGAAGCATTATTAAATATAAAGTTAGAAAGAAGAACTATAATATTATATGAATCCCCATATAGAATAAAAGCATTGTTAGACCTTATGCTTGAGGTCCTTGGAGATAGGAATATAGCCTTATGTAGAGAGCTAACTAAAAAGTATGAAGAGGTTTTTAGAGGAAGTGTAAAAGAGGCAATAGACAAATATAATGAGGAAGAGCCAAAGGGCGAATTTGTAGTAATAATTCAAGGCAACTCTAAGGAAGAAGATATAGAGGAAAAAGAGTGGGAAATATCCATAAAGGCTCATTTGAACATGTATATTAATGAAGGCATGTCAAAAAAAGATGCAGTAAAAAAAGTAGCTGAAGAGAGAGGAATAGCTAAAAATGAAGTGTATAAGGAAAGCATAGAAATATGAATTAAAATGCGAAAAAGAGATTCTTACATAAAGAATCTCTTTAATCAATTTTATACTATAGGGAAATTATTTGCTTAATTCGTTTTGGCATTGAGGGCAAATATTTTTGCCTTTAAAAACAGTTATGTTCTTAGCTTGTCCACAGAAAATACAAGCAGGAGCATATTTCTTAAGTATAATTTGCTCTCCATCTACATAAATTTCAAGAGCATCTTTTTCAGCTATGTCAAGTGTTCTTCTTAATTCTATTGGTATAACAACTCTACCTAGCTCGTCTACCTTTCTTACAATTCCTGTTGATTTCATTTTACATCCTCCTATTCTACATGTCAAAATTCGACTTGAATTTACAAATTAAATTGTACCATATATTCCATTTAAAGTCAACATATTAAATCTGGAATAATTTTTTTGTATTTGCACTTGTTACCCTTGCTACTTCATCAAATGAAATACCTCTAAGCTCTGCTATCATAGCTGCCACATATCTTACGTTAAGAGGTTCATTTCTTCTACCCCTTCTAGGTTCTGGAGACAAATATGGAGAATCAGTTTCTATCAATATCCTATCTAAAGGTATACTTTTAGCAACCTCCTTTGATATCCTAGCATTATTAAAGGTTATAGGACCTGCAAAGGATATATAATATCCCATCTTTAAGTATTCTCTTGCCATTTCAAGGCTTCCAGAATAGCAGTGCAGTACTCCTGTTAAGTTTTCATCAGTTTCCTGCTTTAAAATATTATACATATCCTGACTTGCTTCTCTTTCATGTATGATTATTGGGAGCTTGAGCTTTTTAGCAAGTCGTATTTGCTCTACAAACCATTCTTTTTGTACATCTCGAGGTGAATTATCATAATGATAATCTAAGCCTATTTCTCCTATTGCAATAACCTTTTCATTATTAGCAAGGGAGCTTAGCAGCTGTATGGTCGTATTATCCATAGTTTTAGCATCATGGGGATGTACACCAACAGCTGCATATATATTTTCATATTCTTTCGCCATAGATACTGCCTTTACAGATGACGCAACATCGGCACCGGGATTTATTACAATTTGCACTCCATGATTTTTTAAATCTTTAATTATTTTATCCCTGTCCTTATCAAACCTTTTATCATCTAAATGTGCATGGCTATCAATAAGCATTATATTTCCTCCTTATTTTACCTTTGCTCCACTACCTATATCATCCATTACGGTAGCTAGAGTAAGGCTTTTACCCTTATCTGCAGCAAGTATCATTCCGTGAGATTCTACACCTCTTAGCTTGATAGGCTTAAGATTATAGACAAGGATTACATTTTTCCCAATTAATTCTTCAGGCTTATAATACTTAGCAATACCAGAGACAACCTGTCTTTTTTCATCTCCTACCTCTAGCTGAAGAACTAAAAGCTTATCTGCATCAGGATGCTTTTCAGCTGACACTACCTTAGCTACTCTCAAATCTACTTTATCTACATCTTCTATAGTAATAAAATCTTGGAGCTCTTCATTTTCCTTAGAATTACCCTGAGGCTCTTCTGTTTTTCCATATCTTTTTTGGATAAATGCTTCGTTAGCTTCATTTATTTTTTGGAGCTCTACCTTAACATCAAGTCTTGGGAATAGTGGATTTTCTTTTTTAACCTTGACACCTGTAGGTAATTTTCCCCATTCCCATAGGTCACTCCAATCTGTTCCTTGACCAAGCTCTATTCCCAACTGACTCCATATACCATTAGAGGTTTTTTCCATAAAAGGTCTAATGAGTACAGATACTATTCTTAGAGATTCAGCTAAATTATATAATACAGTATCTAATCTACCTTTTTTGTCTTCCTCCTTTGCCAATATCCAAGGAGTAGTTTCATCTACATATTTATTAGCTCTACCTACAAGCTTCCATATTTCCTCAAGTGCATTTCCAAAGCTTAAATTGTCCATATGGTTTTCTACCTTCTTGGCTGTAGAAACTCCTAATTCTATTAGGCTATTATCAATATCCTCCCTCACATTACCTTCAGGTATGATTCCACCATTATATTTATCTATCATAGCCACTGTTCTGCTTACTAAGTTCCCTAAATCATTTGCAAGGTCAGAGTTTACTCTAATCAAGAATTTTTCTTTAGAAAAAGAACCATCCTGGCCAAAGGAAAATTCTCTTAACAAGAAATATTTTAAAGCATCTACTCCATATAGCTCTATTAAAGGCTCAGGATAGATTACATTACCCTTTGATTTTGACATTTTGTCATTTTCAAACAATATCCATCCATGCCCAAAAACTGTTTTAGGTAAATCTATATCTAAGGCCATTAAAATAGCAGGCCAGATAATAGCATGGAATCGCACTATTTCCTTACCTACTAAATGAACATTTGCAGGCCAGTACTTTTTAAACTCCTCATCATTATCTGTAAGATAACCTAATGCTGTGATATAGTTGCTCAAAGCATCAATCCAAACATAAATAACATGCTTATCATCGAAGGGAACCTTAACTCCCCAATCAAAGGTAGATCTTGAAACACATAAGTCTTCTAGTCCTGGCTTCAAGAAATTATTCAGCATTTCATTTCTTCTCGCATCAGGGAGTAGGAAGCTTGGATTTTCTTCATATAGCTTTAAAAGTCTATCCTGATATTTAGAAAGCTTAAAGAAATAAGCCTCTTCCTTTGCCAGCTTTACTTCTCTATTGCAGTCTGGGCATTTTCCTTCTACTAGCTGACTTTCAGTCCAAAAGGACTCGCAAGGAGTACAGTAATGACCCTCGTATTGGCTTTTGTAAATATCCCCCTGCTCATAAAGCTTGCTAAATATTTTTTGCACTATTTCCTTGTGATCCTCATCAGTAGTTCTTATAAGCCTATCATAAGAAATATCTAGAGTTTTCCATAGCTCCTTTATATTAGAAACAATCCCGTCTAAATATTCCTTAGGTTCAACTCCTTTTTCCTTTGCCACATTTTGAATTTTTTGACCATGCTCATCAGTTCCTGTTAGAAACTTTACATCATATCCAAGCAATCTCTTAAATCTTGCTATTGTATCTGCAGCTACAGTACAATATGTATGGCCTATATGAAGATTGTCGCTCGGATAATAAATAGGCGTTGTCACATAAAATTTTTTACCCATATTTAAAACCTCCTGTTATTAGTTGTTAGTTGAACAGTAGTTGAACAGTAGTTGAACAGTAGTTGAACAGTAGTTGAACAGTAGTTGAACAGTAGTTGAACAGTAGTTGAACAATTGTTAAACAGTAGTTAAACCATCGTTAAACTATCGTTAAACTATCGTTAAACAATTGTTTAACTATCGTTAAACTATCGTTAAACCATCGTTCCCCTATCGTTATTGCTTAATTAAATAAAAAAAGCCCTCATCTCCAGATAGAGACGAAGGCTGCTTCCTCGTGTTACCACTCTAATTTATCTAAGCCTCACGACTTAGACCTTAGTAGGTTCTTTTAAACCATTGTAAATATAACGGATACAAATCCGACATAGCCTAACTTATTCAGCTCAGCTATATAGCTTCGAGACCATATTCAGCTTAACATCTAACGCTAGCTTTCACCTAATCTAGCTCTCTATAGATAGACATACAAGCCTACTCTTCTCAGCATCGCTTTTTAATATATTTAACTATATTAATAAAAACTATACATAAATAGTTTAAAAATGTCAAGGGTTTATATTTCATTTCCATTTTATTTTCCATTATCCTCTAAACACAAAGCTACACACAACCACAGAAGCAATAATAGAAGCTAAATGGGATATGAGAGCAGCAGATAGGGTATGTCTAGAATCTTTAATCCCAATAGCTCCAAAATATACAGCCATAGTATAAAATATAGTCTCTGCAGATCCCATCATAGTAGAAGCTACCCTTCCAACAAAAGAATCAGGTCCATACCCAGAGATTATTTCCTTAACTATGACCAAAGAGCCACTTCCAGAAATAGGACGCATAAGAGCTAGAGGAACTACTTCCTTTGGTATTCCAAAAATCTTGGCAATAGGCTCCATAAGACTAACTAGGATATCCATTGCACCAGATCTTTTAAACACACCAATGGCCAGAAAAATTGCAATTAGATAAGGCAATATTCTTAAAGATGCCTTAAAACCGTCTTTAGCACCTTGAACAAAAGCATCATAAATATTTATTTCCTTTATGTAGCCATGTATTAATATTATACTCATGATGGCTGGAATAATTGCAATAGATAATAGATTTAATGCTTCAACCATGCAAAATCATTCCCTTTTCTCTAATATTTTAACACTTAAAATACCTACAACAGTTGATATTGTAGTTGCAATTAAAGAAGTACCTATGATCTCTGTCACATTCATTGAACCTGTATCTGCCCGAATTTTCAATACTGTAAGAGGAACAATTTGTATTGAAGACATATTGATTACTAAAAACATACACATTGCATTAGTTGCCTTAGCTTTATTTTTATTTAAGCTATTCATTTCCTCCATAGCCTTTAATCCTATTGCAGTTGCAGAATTACCTGCTCCAAACATGTTAGTGACCATATTCATGACTATAGAGCTCATGGCTGGATGCCCTTTAGGTATACCGGGAAATAATACCCCTGTAATAGGAGCTAGGAGCTTACTAAAACTCTTAATCAATCCAGACCTTTCTGCCACATTCATAAGACCAAGCCATAGAGACATAACACCCATAAGGCCTATGACAAACTTAACAGCCTCAGAGGTATCTTCTACAATAGCTGTGTTTATAGCCTGGAGATTACCAGTGAAAGCTCCAATTACTATTCCTGTGAATATTAAAAAAAACCAAATATAGCTTAGCATATTAATTACCTCTAATCGCTTAAAATTATATAGTTAAGAGTCCTTTATAGCTCGGTATATTTAGAGTATATGCCTATAGATAGTTCTGGATTACAACTTTAGTATACAAAAAGTAACGGTTAACAACATAGTTCATATAATGATACTAAGCAATTTATTTTAGAATAAAGGAGTTGAACTGAGTTGATTAGAAGGCCAAGAGGTCGATATATGCCTCCTTCAAAACCAGAAGAGTGTCCAAAACCAACATATCCAGAAAAACCAAAATGCCCCACATATCCAATGTATCCTCCAATGGGCACTTGCCCTATAATGAATAATCCAATGATGATGAGATGCATGATGATGTGTATGTCAAATTGGGGATACGACATGGCTGGAGAAGAAGGGGACTGCATGTATCCTATGTATCCTATGTACCCAATTTATCCAATGATGCCTATGGACTCAATGTACCCCATTATGCCAATGATGGATGAGGAAATGTACATGAGTGAATAGAGAATACATCTAAAACAGAACATATAAACTAAGACTAAGAACATTCTTAGTCTTAGTTTTTCTTAGTGCGCCCAGCATGGGCATAAACTAGTCGGTGCAAGTCCGATACGGGGGTTGATAGTGCCAACCGTTAGCTCAAGACAAGGGTGTCCATCGTGAGGTGGAATCTGAAGGAAGTCGGCGGCAAAGCTCTGGTCTGAGGTACACGAACTACATTTGAGGCTTAACCCTGTGGATGAGGCTGCTAAACAAGTCAAAGTCCAAAACTATCCGAAACAGGGAAAGTAGATGTAGCAGATATATGGAGTGAAAGTTTACGTTCTTACCTGGGGAGGTCTGGTAGATACACCATTAAAAGATGAAATATCTAAATGGTAACCCATGCAGTGATGTGTGGCTGAACTATCAGAAGTCAGCAGAAGCCATAGTACAAGGTTAGTCATGAATAACCTTGGAAGGGCTGAACATTAAGGAGGTGAGTAGGATTGGCAATCTCAACAAACATGAAAAGAATACAGAAAACCAAGGACTTGGACTGGCTTGTGGAAGTAGGGTTGGAAACTCGAGGTAAACAAGGAGTGTACAGTGATTTGTCGGCGATGTCAAATCTGAAAACCAAGTCGGAATTTAATACTGAACATCTACTCGAAAGAATAGTGGATAAGAGAAATATCTTTGAAGCGTACAAGAAAGTAGTATCTAACAAAGGAAGCCATGGAATTGATGGAATGAAGGTAGATGAACTTCTACCTTTCCTACAAGAACATTACGAAACTTTGAAGACAAGTCTGCTAAGTGGAAAATATAAACCACAGCCAGTAAGACGAAAAGAAATACCCAAACCAAATGGCGGGGTAAGACTCCTAGGAATACCAACCGTAATAGATAGATTGATTCAACAAGCAATAAACCAAGTAATCAATCCCATATTCGATAAGGAGTTTTCAGATAGTAGCTATGGTTTTAGACCCAAAAGAAGTACACATATGGCTCTAAAACAAGCACAGAAATATATCGATGAAGGATACAGATACGTAATAGATATGGATTTAGAGAAATTCTTTGATAATATAAATCATGACCTTTTAATGCATCTAGTGTCAAGAAAGATAGAAGACAAAAGAGTGCTTAAATTAATACGAAAGTATTTAAAATCAGGGATAATGTTAAAAGGTATGCAGGTTAAATCAGAAGAAGGAGCACCTCAAGGTGGCCCACTAAGTCCACTATTAAGTAATATATTACTAGATGAATTAGACAAAGAACTAGAAAGAAGGGGACATAGATTCTGCCGTTATGCTGATGATTGTAATGTTTATGTTAAAAGCAAAAGGGCAGGAGAAAGAGCCCTCGAAAATATCACAAAATTCCTAGAGAAAGAGCTAAAACTGAAAGTAAATACTGAAAAGTCGGCAGTATCTTCACCAACAAAAAGAAAATTCTTAGGATATAGTTTCTACTATGGAAAAGGTGGAATAAAATTTAGAGTCCATGACAAAAGTTATGACAGACTTAAGGAAAAGATTAGAAATATAACTAACAGAAATGTAAGCATGAATTTCAATCATAGAATTAAGAAACTAAATGAAATAGTCGTAGGTTGGGTAAATTATTTTAAATTAGCAGATATGAAGACCAAACTAAAGGAGCTGGACCAATGGATTCGGAGGCGACTTAGAGCCGTGGTCTGGAAGACATGGAAATTAGTCAGAACTAGATTTAAAAACCTAATGAAACTAGGAGTTCCTAAAGGTAAGGCATGGGAATATGCCAACACTAGGAAAAGCTACTGGAGAATATCCAAAAGTCCAATACTAAATAAAACCATAACTAATCAGAAACTGATTAATCATGGTTTTAAAAGTTTAACTTCACAGTATGAGAAATTCAGACTGTCTTAATGAACCGCCAAGTACCGAACGGTATGCTTGGTGGTGTGAGAGGACGGTAATTAAAATAATTAATTACCTCCTACTCGATTG